>DATHQQ010000768.1:0-8151 GCA_035482595.1 Verrucomicrobiia bacterium | reverse complement strand
AAGGGAGAGATTCCAGCACCGCCGGGATCTCCGCGAAGTCGCCCAGCAGAAGGTCGCCGCCAAGCGCCGCGGCCTCGATCTCCCCATAGCCCGAGGGCAGCACCAGCACCGGGATGCCGGCGGCCTTGGCCGCGGTCACGTCGTTGATGCCGTCGCCGATCATGACCGCCTGTTCCGGCCCGGCCCCGATCAGCTTCAGCCCCGCCAGGAGATGCGCCGGATCGGGCTTGCGCGCCGGCACGACATCGCCGCCGGCGACCCCGTCGAAATAGCGGGCGAGGTCATAGGCCTCGAGGATCTGGAGGCTGGGCAGCTGGAATTTATTGGTGCAGACCACCGTCCGGTAACCCTGCTCGCGCAGGACCTCGAGCGTCTCCGGCACCTGGGCGTAGACCCGAGTATCCACCGTGGCATGGGCGAGATAGAGCGCGCGATAGCGCTCGAGCAGGGATTCGTAGGTCTCGGGCTCGAACGTGGCCCCGCCGGCCTGCAGCGCGCGAGCGACCAAGGTGGGGGCGCCGTCGCCGATCAGCCCGCGCACCGCTTGGAGCGACAGGGGCGCGCAATCGAGCTCCGCCAGAAGCGCGTTCAGCGCGAAGGCGAGATCCGGGGCGCTGTCGATCAGGGTGCCGTCCAGATCGAAGATGAGACTGCTGCGGGGGGCTGCCATAGTCCTGTCACAAGTGTCTGCTGTGCTGGGGACGATAGAGGGACCGGGTGGATTCGGTCACGGGCCCAATCTGCCAGCTTGGAGGCGGCAGCCCACTGTGGCAGTTTGCCGCCGATTCGGGGGACTCCCGGGAGTAAGAGAAAGCCGATCATGGCCAAATCCACCACCGCTGCCATCGTCCTTGCCGCCGGCAAGGGCACGCGGATGAAGTCGCATCTGCCGAAGGTGCTGCACCCCATCGCCGGCCGGCCGATGATCGGCCAAGTGTTGGCGAGCCTCGCCCCGCTGGGCGCAGCGCCGGTGGTCGTGGTGGTGGGACCCGGCATGGAAACGGTCAGCGCGGCGGTCGCACCCCACCCCAGCGCCATCCAGGCGGAACAGCTCGGTACCGGCCATGCCGTGCTCGCGGCCAAAGAGGCGCTCGGCAAGGCGCTGGGCGGCCAGATGGGGGGCGGCCAAGCGGGGGGCGGCAAAGCACCGGGCGACATCCTCATCCTCTATGGCGATACCCCCTTCATCACGACAGCGACCTTCGAACGCCTCCTGGCCCGGCGCCGCGCCGCCGACCGGCCGGCGGCGGTCGTGCTGGGGATGCGGCCTGCCGATCCGGGGGAATACGGCCGCTTGATCGCCGACGGCGAAGGCCGGCTCGAGGCGATCGTCGAGCATCGCGATGCCACGGCGGCGGAGCGGGAGATCGGCCTCTGCAATTCCGGCGTCATGGCGGTGGATGGCACGCTGCTCTGGGAGCTCCTGGCCGAGGTCGGCAATGGCAATGCCAAGGGCGAATACTACCTGACCGATATCGTGGCACTGGCCCGTCGGCGCGGCCTCGTCTGCGCGGCCGTGGAGGCGCCGGCCGAGGAGCTCATCGGCATCAACAGCCGGGCCGAGCTTGCCGTGGCCGAGGCCCTGCTGCAGGGGCGGCTGCGCGACCGCGCGATGGCCGAGGGCGCGACCCTGGTCGATCCCTCCAGCGTCTGGTTCAGCTTCGATACCCGTCTGGGACGCGATGTCACCGTGGGTCCTCATGTCATCTTCGGCCCCGGGGTGGAGGTGGCGGACGCGGTGGAGATCCGTTCCTTCTCCCATATCGAGGGCGCGCGGATCGAGAGCGGGGCGGTAATCGGTCCCTTCGCGCGACTCCGGCCCGGCAGCGTCATCGGGGCCAAGGCGCGGGTCGGCAATTTCGTCGAGACCAAGAATGTGACCCTCGCCGCCGGCGCCAAGGCCAATCATCTTTCCTATCTGGGCGACGCCAGAGTGGGGGCGGGGGCCAATGTCGGCGCGGGCACCATCACCTGCAACTACGACGGCTTCGGCAAATATGAGACGGTGATCGGGGCGGGAGCCTTCATTGGCTCCAACAGCGCCCTGGTGGCGCCGGTGACCGTGGGCGAGCGGGCCGTCGTTGCGGCCGGCAGCGTGATCACCCAGGATGTGGCGCCGGACGCCCTGGCGGTGGCCAGGGCGCGGCAAGTGGAGAAGCCCGGCTGGGCAAGCCTGTTCCGGGCCAAGATGCAGAAGTTGAAGCAGAGCAGGAGCTGATCCATGTGCGGCATCATCGGCATTCTCGGCCGGCAACCGGCGGCCCCACTTCTCGTCGACGGTCTGAAGCGCCTGGCCTATCGCGGCTATGATTCCGCCGGGGTAGCGACCCTGGTGAATGGCCATATCGATCGCCGACGGGCGGAGGGCAAGCTGGCCAATCTGGAGGCCCTGCTGGCGAGTTCGCCGCTGCCGGGCGTGGTGGGGATCGGCCATACCCGCTGGGCGACCCATGGCCGGCCGAGCGAGACCAACGCTCATCCCCATGCCACCGACCGCGTCGCTGTCGTGCACAACGGCATCATCGAGAATTTCCAGGAGCTCCGCGACGAACTGATCGCCCTGGGCGCCAAATTCGAGACCGAGACCGATACCGAGGTCGTCGCCCATCTCCTGACCCATGAGCTGGAGCGCCAGCGCACGCCCGAGCAGGCCATGGACAAGGCGATGGAGCGTCTGAAGGGTGCCTTCGCCTTGGCGGTCATCTTCGCCGGGCGGCCGGACATCATGGTGGGTGCCCGGCGCGGCGCCCCCCTCGCCGTGGGCTTCGGCGAGGGCGAGATGTATCTGGGTTCCGACGCTCTGGCGCTGGCCCCCTTCACCCAACGCATCGCCTATCTGGAGGAGGATGACTGGACCCTGCTCAGGGCCGATGGCGCCGCCTTCTTCAACCGCGGCCAGGCGGTCGAGCGGCCGGCCCGGGCGACGGCGCTCTCCGGCGCCATGGTGGGCAAAGGCAATCACCGGCATTTCATGATGAAGGAGATCTGCGAGCAGCCGGCGGTGATCGGCGAGACTCTGCAGTCGCTGGTCAATCCGCTGACCCGCCAGACCGCGCTGCCCGCCCTCCCGGTCGATCTCGCCACCATGGACCGCCTGGTCATCATCGGCTGCGGCACGGCGTTTCTTGCCGGCAGTGTCGCCAAATACTGGTTCGAGCAGCTGGCGCGCCTGCCTGTGGAGCTCGATATCGCCTCGGAATTCCGCTACCGGGCAGCGCCATTGCCGAAGAACGGCGCCACTTTGGGTATTTCGCAATCCGGCGAGACGGCCGATACCCTGGCCGCCATGCGCTACGCCAAGAGCCAGGGCCACAAGCTGCTGGCCGTGGTCAACTCGCCCGAGAGCACCATGGCGCGGGAGGCCGATTGTGTGCTCCCCACCTTGGCCGGCCCCGAGATCGGCGTCGCCTCGACCAAGGCCTTCACCACCCAGCTCGTCGTGCTGGGGTGCCTGGCCATCGGTGCGGCGCGGGCGCGCGGCGCCATCGATGCGGCGCGCGAGGCCGAACTGATCCAGGCCATGGCGGAGGTGCCGGCGCTGATCACCGAGGTGCTGGCCGGCGAGGCCAAGATCCGCGCCGTCGCCCATGAGATCGCCGAGGCCAGGGATGTGCTCTTCCTCGGCCGTGGGCCCACCTTCCCCATCGCCATGGAGGGTGCCCTCAAGCTGAAGGAACTCTCCTATATCCACGCCGAGGGCTATGCCGCCGGCGAGATGAAGCATGGGCCCATCGCCCTCATCGACGAGGACATGCCGGTGATCGTCGTGGCCCCGACGGACGAGCTTTTCGACAAGACGGCTTCCAATCTCGAGGAGGCGGCGGCTCGCGGCGGGCGGGTGATCCTGATCGCCGACAAGGCCGGCATCGCGCGCCTCGGGCGCAAGGCCACCCATGTCATCGAGGTGCCGGCCGCCGATCCCTTCGTGGCCCCCATCATCTATGCCGTGCCGGTGCAGCTTCTCGCCTATCACGCCGCGGTCGCCAAAGGCACCGACGTCGACCAGCCGCGCAACCTGGCGAAAAGCGTGACGGTCGAGTAGCCATCAGGGCGACAATTCTCTTCCGTCATCCCCGCGAAAGCGGGGATCCAGGGCCACCAGCTCGCTCGTTGCCCTGGATTCCCGCTTTCGCGGGAATGACGAGAGGAGGAGAAGCCGCTTCGCCTTGATCGACTACTTGGCTCAGCTGAACCCCTCGTAATGCAGCTCCAGCATCATGCCCACGGTCATATGGTAGAGCTGGTGGCAATGCATGATCCATTTGCCGGGATTGTCGGCGTCGAAGATGACGTCGACGGTTTCCTTCGGGGGAACCAGCACCGTGTCGCGCACCGCGCCCTGGAAGCGCCGGCCGCCGATTCCCACCACCTGATAGGAATGGCCGTGCAGATGGATCGGATGCGACATCATGGTGGTGTTCTGGTAGGAGAGCTCGACCCTCTCGCCCTGCTTCAGGGGCAGCGGCGGGTGCCGCGGATAGGGGATGGCGTCGAAGTTCCAGGCATAGCGGCTCATATCGCCTTCGAGCTTCACGACGAAGCGCCGATCGGCCTTCCGCTCCGCCAAGCCCTGGGTAGGGATCAGGCTCGCTTCTAATTGAAGATCGAGCACCGGCCCCGCCGCCGCGCCCGCTGAGGCCAGGCGCGCAACCGCGGCGCCGGGGCTCGCGAGGATGATTCCAGTCCGGGCCGTCGTGCCCTCCTGCAAGGCGAGGATGGGGAAGGCCCCGCCGTCGGACGGCAGCTCGACGAGAAGGTCGAGGCGCTGGGCCACGGAAATGGGAAAGCGTTGGCCCACGACCGGCTTCACCCTGTGCCCGTCGACGGCGATCAGGGTCGCGCCAAGCGCGCCGGTGTCGATGGTGAAATTCGTGCTGGCCGCGCCATTGATGAGGCGCAGCCTGACGCGCCCGCCCTTGTCGACGGCGACGACCTCGGGATCTTCAAGAGTTCGGCCATTGGCGAGGAAGGCGTCGTAGTCGATGTCGTTCAGGTCGGGCTTCATGGCGCCCATGCTTCCGCCGCCCATATCCCTGCCGGACATGTTCATCCCGCCCATGCCCGAGCCGTTCCTGTTCGAGCCGCCCATGTTCATCCCGCTCATGTTCATGCCGGCCATGCCCGCGCCGTCCCTGTTCATGCCGCCCATGCCGGCGGAGGCGGCCGCGCCTTTCGTCAGATCGGCCAGGATCTCCTCCGGGCTGCGGAAGCTGAAGTCGTGGAGCAGGACCACCACCTCCTGCCGGTCGAGGCTCGCCTCGGCCGGATCGTGGATGATCAGCGGTGCGGCGGCGAGCTGCTGCTCCTGCAGCCCCTGATGGGAATGCATCCAGTAGGTTCCGGGGGTCGTCAGCGGGAAGCGATAGCTGTAGCTCGATCCGGCGGCGAGCGCAGGCTGGGAGACATCGGGGACGCCATCCTGCTGCCAGGGCGGGGTGAGGCCATGCCAGTGAATCAGCGAGGCGACGCCGGCCCGGTTCTCCAGCGTCACGTCGAATTCATCGCCGAGCCGGAACTGCAGGCCCTCCTTGCCGTCCGGGCCCAGAAGGGCGAAAGCCCTGGCAGCCCGTCCCTTGACCTCGATCTGGCGCGCCCCGATCACCAGCCGGGCAGGACCGGCGGCGGCCCTTGCCTCACCGCGCCCAGCCAGCGCCGTGGTCAGCCCGGCCGCGCCGGCGCCGATCAGGAAATCTCTGCGATTCAACATGGCGCGCCTCGCTCATTCCGAATAGATGCGGGCCGAACCTGCCCTATCCACCTGTTGTAAGGTCAAGCCCCGGGCAAGACTCCCTGTTGACCTTCCCGTGGAGGAAGGGCTCAGGCTCTCTCATCCTGCGTCAAGGAAAGAGACTATGGCATGATGAATTTCCAGGTCGAGGGCATGAGCTGCGAGCACTGCCGCAGCGCCGTCACCGCGGCGATCCGAAAGGTGACGCCGCAGGCCCGGGTGGAGGTCGATCTGGACTCGGGCCAGGTGACGGTATCGGGGGCCGGCGATCGGGAGGCCGTGGCGACGGCGATCCGCCGTGCGGGCTACGAAACCAGGTAACGCTAAACGCCGACGCAGGCTTGGCCTTCGACCGGCATCCGGTCCGGATTGCCAGGCCGGCGCTCCGTCGTATAGGCGTTGAGGAACCACTGCCCGTTGAGCCCTGGAATGTAGAAACCGAGCTGGTCCTTCTGGTGGAAGAGGGCGAAACAGGCCGGTCTGCCCTGGTTGAAGGAGTCGTAGCGATAGCAGACCAAATCGTCCTGGATCCACCAATGGCCGGCGTAGGTGCAGTTCTCCTCCTTATAGGCCGTCCTTCCGTCGGGGGACTGATATTCGGCCCAGGGCTTGCCCCCGGGATTGTAGCGGCCGTAAAAGGTCTGGTCGGTCAGGAGCTTTTCCATTTCTGCCCGCTGGGAGACGCGCTGGTCGTCGGGCGGCGGGCCCGCCTCCGGCGGACCTGCCTCGGGCGACCCAACATCCGGTGGCGTAACCTCCTGGCCCAGGGCCGCGGCCGAGATCGCCAGCGAAAACCCCGCCGCCAATAGGGAATAGACAAATGCGGTCCGCGCCGTGGCGCGCTTGGCTCGATCCCTGCTCATGCATCTCCAGCTTGCGAAGCAAGCGTGGCCAAACCATGTTCCTACTGCGGTATTTTGATGCCGCTGGCCCCCACGGGCAGGGCCGGTTGCTCTTGGCTTGACCGCCGCTATACTGCCCGCGACCCATTCCCGACAACCGGTTTCTCCCGCGAGGATCGCCATGCAGCAAGCCGCCAAGAAAACCTCTGCTCCCGTCCTGCCCTTGAAGGATCCGAGCCTGTTCCGCCAGCAATGCTACATCAACGGCAAATGGGTCGATGCCGATTCCGGCAAGACCATCGAGGTCAATAATCCGGCGACCGGCGAGATCCTGGGCACGGTGCCGAGCCTGGGCGCGGCCGAGACGCGGCGCGCCATCGAGGCCGCCAACGCCGCCTGGCCCGCCTGGCGCAAGAAGACCGCCAAGGAGCGCGCCAATATCCTGCGCAAATGGTTCAACCTGATGATGGAGAACCAGGACGACCTCGGCATGCTGATGACCGCCGAGCAGGGCAAGCCGCTGGCCGAGGCCAAGGGCGAGATCGCCTATGGCGCCTCCTTCGTCGAATGGTTCGCCGAGGAGGCCAAGCGCGTCTATGGCGACACCATCCCGCAGCATCAGGCCGACAAGCGCATCGTCGTGATCAAGGAGCCGATCGGCGTTGTCGCCGCCATCACGCCCTGGAACTTCCCCAATGCCATGATCACCCGCAAATGCGCCCCGGCCCTGGCGGCGGGCTGCCCCGTGGTGATCAAGCCGGCCTCCCAGACGCCCTTCTCGGCGACGGCGCTGGCCGAGCTCGCCCATCGCGCCGGCATCCCGGCGGGCGTGCTCAACGTCGTTACCGGCTCCGCCACGGCCATCGGCGGCGAGATGACCGCCAATCCCATCGTGCGCAAGCTCTCCTTCACCGGCTCGACCGAGATCGGCAAGCTGCTGATGCAGCAATGCGCCGGGACGGTGAAGAAGGTCTCCCTCGAGCTCGGCGGCAATGCACCCTTCATCGTCTTCAACGACGCCGATCTCGGCGCCGCGGTGGAAGGTGCCATCGCCTCCAAATACCGCAACACCGGCCAGACCTGCGTCTGCGCCAATCGCCTGCTGGTCCAGGACGGCGTCTATGACAAATTCGCCGAGATGCTGACGGTGGCGGTGGGCAAGCTGAAGGTGGGCGACGGCCTCAAGGGCGAGACCTCCCAGGGCCCGCTCATCGACATGAAGGCGGTGGCCAAGGTCGAGGAGCATATCGCCGACGCCGTGAAGAAGGGCGC
The DNA here is from genome assembly GCA_035482595.1 of Verrucomicrobiia bacterium. Lineage (GTDB taxonomy): Bacteria > Pseudomonadota > Alphaproteobacteria > Dongiales > Dongiaceae > DASXQK01. The sequence continues at coordinate 309 of DATHQQ010000768.1, read as the reverse complement.
CAAGGTGATCGCCGGCGGCAAGCGCCATGAGCTGGGCGGCAGCTTCTTCCAGCCGACCGTGCTGGCCAATGTGAATACCCAGATGGCGGTGGCGCGGGAGGAGACCTTCGGCCCCGTTGCGCCCCTTTTCCGCTTCACCACCGACGAGGAAGCGGTCCAGATGGCCAATGACACGGAGTTCGGCCTGGCGGCTTATTTCTTCAGCCGCGACCTCGGCCGCGTCTGGCGCACCGCCGAGCAGCTCGAATACGGCATCGTCGGCATCAATACCGGCATCATCTCCACCGAGGTCGCGCCCTTCGGCGGCGT
>DATHQQ010000767.1:0-8143 GCA_035482595.1 Verrucomicrobiia bacterium | reverse complement strand
CACCTGGCCGCCGATGGCGATGGTGCCCTTGTCCACCTCCTCCAGCCCCGCGATCATCCGCAGCAGCGTCGATTTTCCGCAGCCCGAGGGGCCGACCAGCACGATGAACTCGCCATCGCCGATGGCGACGTCGACGCCATGGAGGACCTCGAGATTGCCGAAGCTCTTGCGGATGCCGGTGACGTCGACGCTGGCCATGCTGCACTCCTGATTGGCTTACGAATCGAAAGGCGTAGGGTCGATGAAGCGCCGGAGCACATTGGCCGTGATCCGCGCCACCTCGTTACTATAGCCGGCAGGGGCAAGACTGGCAGCCCAGCCGATGGACCCCGTGGAAAAAACAGCTCCCCCGGCGTCAGCAGGTAGATATTGCTGCGATCCTTCGATTCTGCCAAGTGCAGCGCGTGCCGAGAGCGGGATCGACGACGTCGAGCTCACGGGCCGCAGCCCCGCCGAAGGCGCCGACGAAGGTGACTTATCCCAGCCTGCGGTCGGCGAAGACGGTGAGGTCGGGGTGGCCCAGGAGGGCGGTCGCCGGCCAGGCGGGATCGGGCTTGCCGGCGCGCAGCGCCGCCAGCGCCGCGGCCTTGCCCGCGCCCATGGCCAGCAGCAGGATCTTGCGCGCCGCGCGGATCGTGGCGATGCCCATGGTCAGTCCCTGGGTCGGGATCTCCGCCTCGCTGGCGAAGAGATGGTGCTGGGCCCGGCGCGTCGAGGGGGCGAGCGTCACCACATGGGTCGCCGCATTCCAATCATCGCCGGGCTCGTTGAAGGCGATATGGCCATTGGTCCCCAGGCCCAATATGGCCAGATCGAGCCCGCCCGCCGCCTTGAGGGCCCCGTCATACACCCGGCATTCGGCCGCGAGATCGCCGGCATCGCCCTGCAGCAGCCGGACCTGGGCCGGGGGGACTTGCAGCGGCGCGAGGAGATGCTTCCAGAGATAGGCGGAATAGCTGCGGGGATCCGCAGGCCGCAGGCCGACGAACTCGTCGAGATTGAAGAAGCGCGCGCCCTCCACGGCCACCGAGCCCGTCTCGTGGCGTTGGACCAGGCGGCGATAGAGGCCGCGCGGAGTCCGTCCCGTGGCCAGCGCGACGGCGGCCTGGGGCGTGGCGGCAAGCAGCGCGGCCGCTTGGGCCGCGGCAGCTTCGGCAAGGGCCGCCTCGTCATCGATCCACTGCAGTTCCATCGTCACTCCTCGGAGGGGAAAGCGGCCAGGCGGGTCGACTCTCCCTCGCAAGCGGTGGCGCGTGCAACCCGCTTCGTCGGGGCGCGTATCCGCAAGAAAGAGTCGTTGAGGCGCAGAAACCGCGTTTACCCTTCGTCAAGATGCTTGTATATGCGACTCGAAGTATCGGGACGTCGACATGGCTGGCGTGATCATCCTTGACCTGATGGGCGGCGTCGCCCTGCTTCTCTGGGGCCTGCATATGGTCCAGAGCGGGGTCCTGCGCGCCTTCGGCGCCGATCTGCGCCACTTCCTGGGCAAGGCTCTTCGCAACCGGTTCCGCGCCTTCGGCTTCGGGGTCGTGGTGACCGCCATCCTGCAGAGCAGCACCGCCACCGCCCTCATGGCATCTTCCTTCGCCGCCAGTGGGCTGCTCGCTCTGACGCCGGCGCTCGCCATCATGCTGGGCGCCAATGTCGGGACGACGCTCATCGTCCAGGTGCTGTCCTTCAATGTCGATGCCGCCGCCCCGGTACTGCTAGTGGTCGGCTTGGTAGCCTTCAAGCGGGGCAAGGCCACAAGGGTCCGCGACCTCGGGCGGGTCGCCATAGGGCTCGGCCTCATGCTGCTGTCGCTGCATATCCTGCTCGACACGCTGGCGCCGGCCGAGGATGCGCCCTTTGTGCGGACCCTGCTGGGCCAGATCACCGGCGAGCCGATCCTCAATGTCCTGCTGGGCGCCCTCTTCGCCTGGGCCGCGCATTCGAGCGTGGCCGCGGTGATCCTGGTCATGTCCCTCAGCTATTCGCATTTCGTGACGCCGGTCGCGGCCCTGGCCCTGGTGCTGGGCGCCAATCTCGGCAGCGCCATCAACCCGGTGCTGGAGAGCAACCGGGAGGACCGGGCGGCCCAGCGCCTGCCCATCGGCAATCTGATCAACCGCATCATCGGCTGCGCCGTGGTGCTGCCCTTCCTGCAGCCGATCTCCAATTTCCTCGGCACCATCGACACCAACCAGGCGCGCCAGGCGGCGGACTTCCACACCCTTTTCAACCTCGCCGCCGCGGCCATCTTCATGGTGCCGCTGCGCGCCTATGCGGCGCTGCTGACACGCCTGCTGCCGCAGCGCAAGGAAGCCCCCAATCAGGGCGCGCCGCTCTATCTCGACGCGACCGCGCTGGGCACGCCCCCGCTGGCGCTCACCTCCGCCGCGCGGGAAGTCCTCCATATGGGCGACATCGTCGAGAGCATGCTGCGCCAGACCATGACCGCCTTCCTCACCAACGACCGCAAGCTCGTCGCCGAGATCGAGCAAATGGACGATTGGGTCGACAAGCTGCATGAGGCGGTGAAGCGCTATGTCACCGCCATCACCCGGGAAAGCCTGGACGAGCAGAGTGCGCGGCGCGCGATGGAGATCATCGCCTTCTCCATCAATCTCGAGCATATCGGCGACATCATCGACAAGAACCTGATGGAGCTGGCGAGCAAGAAGATCAAGCATCGGCTGAAATTCTCGGCCGAAGGTGCGGCGGAGCTGCAATCCTTCCATCGCGGCGTGATGGACAATCTGAAGCTGGCGCTGGGCGTCTTCATGTCCGGTGACAGCACCATCGCCCGCCAGCTGCTGAAGGAGAAGGTCCAGATCCGCGAAGCCGAGCGCAGCGCCTCCGAAAGTCATCTCGCGCGCCTGCGCGAGGGGCGGCCCGAGAGCCTGGAGACGAGCTCGCTGCATCTGGATGTGCTGCGCGATCTGAAGCGCATCCATTCCCATATCTGCTCCGTCGCCTATCCGGTGCTGGAGGCGATGGGCGAGCTGCAGCCGAGCCGGCTGACGGCGCAGCAGACCGCGCCGCGCGGCGTGCTCCAGACGCCCCGCCTCGACCACGGCCATAGCTAACCGAGGCGCAGGATGGATACGCCGATCGAGCGGCTGCATGCCGCCTTGCTGACGCTCTCCACGGATCAGCAGAACTTCCCGCGCACCCGCAAGCTGCTGCAGTCCGGTAAGACCCGCATCGCCCAGAAGCTGGGCGAGGAAGCCATCGAGGTCGCGCTGGAGACGGTGAAGGGTGACCGCGCCTCCGTCGTCCTGGAGAGCGCCGATCTTCTCTATCAGCTCGTCGTGCTTTGGACCGTCATGGGGATCTGGCCGGCGGAAGTCTGGGAGGAGATGGACCGGCGGGAGAGGACCCTGGGGCTGGCGGAGAAGCTGCCCAAACCCACGGGCGAGAACGGCGCCTAGATTGACGGCCGACCGCCGGCGGCAGAAGACTGTGCCGCCGAAGGGAACCGAGATCGATGCGCCTGCTGCTAGTAGAAGACAATGACCGGCTGGCCGAGCTGGTGGTCAAAGGCCTGGTGGATGCCGGATTCACGCTCGACCGGGTGTCGAGGCTGGACGAGGCCGCCGCCGCGCTTGCCACCGCGAAATTCGACACCGTCGTCCTCGATCTCAGCCTGCCCGACGGGGACGGCGGCGACTGGCTGAAAGAGCGCCGCGCGGCCGGCGAGCGGGTACCGGTCCTCATGCTGACCGCCCGGGCCGCCACCGGCGACAAGGTCAAGGGTCTCAACAGCGGCGCCGACGATTATCTCGCCAAGCCCTTCGAGATGGCGGAGCTCGTCGCCCGGGTGAAGGCGCTGCTGCGCCGCCCCGGCGGCGTGCTCGGCCTGACCTTGGAGCTTGGCAGGCTCCGCTTCGACACGGTGCATCGCGAGGCCTTCGTCGGGGATCGTCCCCTGCTGCTTTCCGCCAGCGAGCTCACCTTGCTCGAGCTGCTGCTGCGCCGGTCCGGCCGCGTGGTCGCCCGGCGCCTGCTGGAAGAGGGGCTCTACGGCTTCGACGACGAGGTCGGGCCGAACTCCCTGGAGGCCCATGTCTCGCGCCTGCGCAAGAAGCTCGAAGCCGCCGATGCAGGGGTGCAGATCCACACGCTGCGCGGGATCGGCTATCTCGCCGGGGAAAGCAGCGAATGAACGGCTCGCTCCAGTTCCGCCTGGCATGGCGTCTGGCCCTGGTCTTCGTGGCGGTAATCCTGGCGACCTCCTTTGCCATCCTGCTGCATCGGGGCAGCGGCAATGCCGATATCCCGCGCGACGAACTGATGGAGGCCATCGATCAGGTCAGGGCCGGGCTCTCCTTCGGTGCCGATGGGAAGCCGCGGCTGGATCTGCCGGCCGATTCCGGATTTGCCTATGCCGTCGATGCGCCCGACGGCCGGGCGGTCTTCGCCTCCGTCAAGCCGCCGCCCGCCGTTCCGGCACCCTGGTCCATCGGCTTCCTGCGACAGGGCGACCAGACCGTTGGCTATCGGGAGATCGCGAGCCCCATCGGCCCGGTGAAGATCCGCGTCGCCATCGACATCCGCGGCGCCCAGGGCTGGCTGGCGGTGCTGGGCCGGGAGCTCGACGAGGAATTGCTGCCCGTGATGCTACCCACACTGCTGGCGGGGCTCGTCATCGGCGCGCTGACCTTGCGCGACGGGCTTCGGCCCCTGCAGCGCCTGGCGCGCGCGGCGGCGGGGATTGCGCCGGCGGTGAGCGAGCGGCGCCTGCCGCTGGCCGACATGCCGCGCGAGCTGACGCCGCTGGTTCGCGCGATCAACGCCGCCCTCGATCGCCTCGACCAGGGCTTCCGGGCCCAGCGGGATTTCACGGCCGATGCCGCCCATCAGCTCCGCACGCCGCTGGCCATTCTCGCCGCCCATCTCGACACCTTGGGCGATCGCGCCGTCGCGGCGTCGCTGCGCGAGGATGTGGCCCGCATGAGCCGCCTGGTGGAGCAGCTGCTGCAGGTGGCCGAGCTCGAGGCGCTGACGGTGCAGCCCACGGAGCAGACGGATCTCTCCGCCCTCGCCCTCGAAGTGGCGGAGGCCGTGGCGCCGGTGGCGCTGGCGCGCCGGCGCGACATCGCCGTGACCGGCGCCTCGATGCCCGTCCCCGTCCACGGCAATCACGATTCCCTGCATCAGGCCCTGCGCAATCTCGTCGAGAACGCCCTCAGCCACACAGGCGAGGGCACGACGGTGGAGATCGCCGTCCAATCGCGGCCGCCGGCGCTATCGGTCAGCGACCAGGGCCCCGGTGTCCCGGCAGCCGACCGCGACAAGCTCTTCGAACGCTTCTGGCGCGCCGACCGCTCGGGCGAGCGCGGTGCAGGACTCGGCTTGGCGATCGTCCAGCGCATCGCCGCGGCCCATGGGGCACGCATCGAGGTCGGGGATGCCGCCGCCGGCGGGGCCAAATTCACCATCCTCTTCGCCGACTGAGACAAGTCCGCCAGCGGCAACGGCGCCCCGGCAGCCGGGGGTTGGTGGATGCCGCATGAACATCTTGTAATAGATGGCGTCAGCCTGAGGTCAGGCTCGCAGGTCAATCTCCCGCCGAACTGATCACGATCCATAGCTGGAGATTGAATGATGCGTAAAGTTACGATCGCCGCCGCTGCCTGTGTCTTCGCTTTCATGTCCCAGGCTGCCTTCGCCGAGGAATCCTGCTCGGGCTCCGGAACCCCGCTGACGGTCGACGCCGTCAAGGCCAAGCTGACCTCGCAGGGCTACACGCAGATCAAGCAGATCCGCACGCATGGCGGCTGCTACGAGGCCAAGGGTCTCGACAGCGCCGGCAAGCGCTTCGAGATCGAAGTGAATGCCTATACCGGCGACATCAACAACAAGGAATAGCCGGATCATGACGGCCGCTCGCCCGGATGCTGACTCGGGTCAGGTGAAGGTGTGGGATCCCGTCGTCCGGGTGTTCCACTGGAGCCTGGCGGCGGCCGTCATGCTCGCCCTGATCTCCGATGAGGATCGCGGCCTGCACGAGGCCGTGGGGTATCTGGCCCTGGCCTTGATTCTCATCCGCCTGCTCTGGGGATTCATCGGCCCCCGGCCGGCACGGTTTTCAAGTTTCGTGCAGCCGCCGGGCGCCATCCTCGCCTATCTCGGCGATGTCGCCCGGTTCCGGGCCCGCCGCTATCTCGGTCACAACCCCGCCGGGGGCGCCATGATCCTCTTGCTGATGGCGACCGTCGCGACGGCCGCGGTCAGCGGCTGGCTCTCCCAGACGGACCGCTTCTTCGCCGTCGCCTGGGTCGAAGACCTTCATCGCGCCTCCGCCAATCTGCTGATCGTGCTGATCGTCTTTCACCTGATCGGCGTGCTGCTATCGAGCCTGATGCACGGCGAGAACCTTGTGCGGGCCATGGTCACGGGCCGGAAGCCCGTCGCCGCCTCGCGGGAGAGCGAAAGCCCGACAACCCCTTGATTCCTGCCGCGCCGCAGCCGGCGATGGCGTCGCGACGGTCGCCTCAGGTCGGCTTTGCGAAGCTGCCGGGGCTTCCCCCGGTCGCCCGCCAGTCCGGCGTCCGATCCGGGCGCGCCTTGGCGAGGGCCTGCTTCACACCGGCGGCATCGAAATCCTTGGTATAGACCGGCGTCCCCGGCTGCTGGCGCCAGGAGTCGTCCAGCCCGCCGGCATCGACGCCGTCGAATCCGAGTTCCTGGATGAGCCGCAGCACCACGGCCTTGGCCGCAGCGTTGTCGCCGGCAACCGGCAAGGCGATCCGCCCGGCCGCCCCGGCCGGCTTGCCGAGCTTCAGCAGATGCTCGGCATAAATATTGTTGAAGGCCTTCACGACGGGCCGGCCGAGCTTCTGCTCCACCCAGCGGCTCTCCGTCATGCCGTCCTCGATCCCATCGATGCGGCCATCGCGCTGGCGGGGGTAGTAATTGCCGGTATCCACCACGACGACATCCGACGACACGCCCGCGAATAGATCGGCCGGAAGGCTCGAAATGTTCTTCTCGGGAATGGTCACGACGACAAGCTCCCCGCTCCGGGCCGCCTCGCGCACCGAGACCGGCTTCGCCCCCGTCTCGGCAGCCAGATCCTTGAGGCTCTCGGGCCCCCGCGAATTGGCCACGAAGACCTTGTGCCCCAGGGCGCTGAGACGCCGGGTGAGAGTGCCGCCGATCTGGCCCGAACCAATGATGCCAATCTTCATGTCAGTTCCTCTAGCTGCGAGGGTGGTTGGAGAAAACCCGGGTGGCCTCCCCCAATGTGGTGGCGCTGCCCCGGCGCGTAAAGCTGCAGCCTAGATTAGTTTCTCCAAGGTGATCGGCAACTCGCGCACCCGCTTGCCCGTGGCGTGATAGACCGCATTGGCGATGGCCGCAGCGACACCCACGATGCTGAGCTCGCCCACCGCTTTGCCACCGAGGACGGAGGCGTGATGATCGGGGATGCCGACGGAGATCACCTCGAGCGCCGGGATATCGGCATTGGTGGCGATGAGATAGTCGCCCAGGTTATTGTTCAGCACCCGGCCGTAGCGCGTATCGACGATGCCCTCCTCCAGCAGGGCCTGACCGATGCCCATGATGATACCGCCCTTCCACTGGCTCTCGGCCAGCTTCGGGTTGTACAGCCGGCCCGAATCCAGGGCGGAGACCATGCGGGCAATGCGGACCGTGCCGAAATCCTCATCGACGCGCACCTCGACGAAATGCGCGCACCAGCTGTGCAGGGAATAGTCGCCATCGGTCGGCGAGAGCATCCCGGCGATGGTCGTCCAATTGTTGAAGCGGTCCTCTTCGCTGCGCACGCGATCCGGCAAGGTGTCGCGCAATGCCTCGATCCGGTCGCGGCCGATGCGACCCATGAATTCGGCAATGGCCATGCCCGAGCCTTCCTCGCGCGGCGAGGAGATCAGGCCCTGGGCGATGACGAGAGTATTAGCCTGCATCTCGCGGAAGGGCGATTTCGGATCGTTGATAGCGAGCCCGATCAGCTCCTCGCGCGCGGCCAGCGCCGCCTTGTGCACCGCGCCGGTCATCAGATTCGCCAGCTGTGACCCGCCGGCGACGGGCGCGCGGGGCAAAGCGGAGTCGCCCAGCCTCACCGCGACGCGTTCGACCGGAAGGCCGATCGCATCGGCCGCGGTCTGGGCCAGGATCGTATAGGTCCCGG
>DATHQQ010000766.1:0-4495 GCA_035482595.1 Verrucomicrobiia bacterium | reverse complement strand
CTGGGTCGAGCGCCTGAAGACGACGCTGCCGGAACTGCCCGACGCCAAGAAGACCCGCTTCATGGCGGATTTCGGTCTATCGCCCTATGACGCGGGCGTGCTGGTCGCCGATCAGGAGACGGCGCATTTCTACGAGACCGTGGCCAAGGGGCGCGATGCCAAGCTCGCCGCCAATTGGCTGATCTCCGAACTCTTCGGGGCGCTGAACAAGGCGGGCGTCGATATCTCGAAGTCCCCGGTCTCGGCGGAAGCCCTCGGTGGGCTGGTCGACCTCATCGCCGACAACACCATCTCCGGCCGCATCGCCAAGGATGTCTTCGCCGAGATGGTGGAGACGGGGAAATCAGCCGCCGCCATCGTCGAGCAGAAGGGTCTGCGTCAGGTGACCGACACCGGCGCCATCGATGCGGCGATCGACAAGGTGCTGGCCCAGCATGCCGACAAGCTGGCGGAATACCGCTCGGGCAAGGAGAAGCTGTTCGGCTTCTTCATCGGCCAGGTGATGAAGGCCACCGCCGGCAAGGCCAATCCCGCGATGCTGAACGATCTGCTGAAGAAGAAGCTGGCGGGTTAGACACCCTCTCTCCTCCGTCATCCCCGCGAAAGCGGGGATCCAGGGCACCCCGCGAGATCTGCGGCCCTGGATTCCCGCTTTCGCGGGAATGACGCTGGGGGCGTCAGTTTGCGATGATGCTCGGCCGGACCAGGGCGATGAGCTGGCCGTTGAGGAAATGGGCGGTGCCTTCGGGCCTCTCGAAGAGCGGGGCCAGCGACGGGAGCGCGGCCATGGCGTTTGGGCCACAGCGATAGCCCGCCGGGGCGACGGCGGTGAAGCCGCCCGTCTGGATCACATATTGGAAGTCGCGGTTGACCACGCTGACATTTTCCGGCGACCCCGCCCCGGCGACGGCGAAGCTGGCGCTCGCGGCGCCGGTCGGGCCCTTCGCCAGGCCGGTGAGCAGAGTGCTGTCGGCCTTGGCGCTGCCCGCGGCGGATCGCGTGTCGATGTAGAGGACATTGCCATCGAGGAAGGCGAGGCCGATCTGGTTGGAGCCGTCCAGCCGCCCGGCCCGCGGCGTGTTCTCGAAGAACCCGCCGATGAGCGGAATGTCCTGGGTGAAGCCGATGCGGTTGACGTTGCGCCGGTTGATGTTGCGGGTGTCGCTGCGGAAGGCGCAGTCGGGGGTGATGACCACGACCTCGGTCACCGTATCGTAGCGGTCGGTCTGGAGCCTGATCTCGTCGACCCGGGCATCGTCCAGCCGCCGGTTCCAGGGCGTGTTGTCGCTGCTGTTGGTATTGCCCGAGGGCTGATCCGCCCGCAGGCCGGACGGCAGGACCGCGAGCAGCGCGGCCGCCAGAAAGGCAATTCCAAAACGTCGCTGACGCATTCGGGCTACTCCGTCAAGTTCGATGGAAGCATAGCTGTGCCTCCGGTCCGGGCTAGTGGCAACGACCGCGGCCCCGGCCTATCCTGAACGGAAGCGGGAAGGGTTTGGATGCCTATGGGAAAGGAATCGATGTGATCGAGCTCTACAGCTGGCCCACGCCCAACGGCCACAAGGTCCATATCATGCTCGAGGAGACCGGGCTTCCCTATAAGGTGCATGCGGTCGATATCGGTGCCGGCGCGCAGTTCGACAAGGCGTTCCTCGCCATCAGCCCCAACAACCGGATTCCCGCCATCGTCGATACCGAGAGCACGGACGGCAAGCCGCTCTCGGTCTTCGAATCCGGCGCCATCCTCCTCTATCTCGCCGAGAAGACCGGCAAGTTCCTGCCCAAGGATCAGCGCGGCCGCTACGAGGTCATGCAGTGGCTGATGTTCCAGATGGGCGGCATCGGGCCGATGCTGGGCCAGGTGCACCACTTCCGCGCCTATGCCCCCGAGCCGATTCCCTATGCCATCGACCGCTATACCAAGGAGGCGGGACGGCTCTATGGCGTCGTCGACCGGCGGCTGGCCGATCGTCCCTTCATCGCCGGTGACTATTCGATCGCCGATATGGCGATCTTTCCCTGGCTGCGCTCCTGGGAACGCCAGGGCGTCAACATCGCCGACTACCCCAATCTGAAGCGCTGGTTCGACACCATCGCTGGCCGACCTGCCGTCGAGCGCGGGGTCAAGGTGCTGAGCGATCTCTCCCGCACCGGCCCGATGGATGAGAAGCAGAGGGAGATCCTCTTCGGCGCGACGCAATATGCGAAGCGCTGAGCAAAGTCCCCGGCGATGAACGGGGATAAAGATAGCAAGGATCGGGGGCTCGATCCCGCCACGCTCGCCGCCCGCGGCCTCGGCTGGATCGATCCCGCGACCCGCGGCGTCGTGCCTTCGATCCACCTCGCTACCACCTTCGAGCGCGAGCCGGATCAGAGCCTGCCGGGCGGGCGGGCCTATATCCGGCCCCGGGCGCCGGCCTTCGATCAGCCCGAGGCGCTGCTGGCGGCCCTGGAGGGTGGAGCGGGGGCCATGCTCTTTGCCAGCGGCATGGCGGCGGCGGTGGCGCCCTTCCAGGCGCTGAAGCCTGGCGACCATGCCGTGGCGCCCACCGAGATCTATTGGGGCATGCGGCAATGGCTGATGGATTTCGGCCGTGCCGGCGGGCTCGAGATCGATTTCGTCGACATGACGGACCTCGCCGCTTTGGCGGCGGCCATGCGGCCCGGCCGCACCCGGCTGGTCTGGATCGAGACCCCGGCCAATCCTTCCTGGGCCATCACCGATATCGCCGCCGCGGCGGCGATCGCTCATAAGGCCGGCGCCCGGCTCGCCGTCGACAATACGGTGCCGACGCCGGTGCTGACCCGGCCGCTGGCGCTGGGTGCCGATCTCGTCATGCATGCGGCGACCAAATATCTGAACGGCCATAGCGATGTGCTGTGCGGCGCGCTGGTGACGGCCGAGGCCGACGAGCCCTGGCAGCGGCTGCTCGATCTGCGGGCCCAGGCGGGCGCCGTGCCGGGGCCGTTCGAGGCCTGGCTGCTGCTGCGCGGCATGCGCACGCTCTATCTCCGGGTGCGCCAATGCTCGGCCTCGGCCCAGGCCATCGCCGAGCATTTCGCGCGCCATCCGAAACTCTTGGCCGTGCTCTATCCCGGCTTGGCCGAGGATCGCGGACATGAGATCGCCCGGCGCCAGATGAGTGGTGGCTTCGGCGGTATGCTCTCGATCCGGCTCAAGGGCGGGCGCGAGGCCGCGCTCGATACCGCCGCCAGGCTCGAGCTCTGGACCCGGGCGACCTCCCTGGGCGGGGTCGAAAGCCTGATCGAGCATCGCGCCAGCGTCGAGGGCGCCTATAGCGCGGCACCGCCGGATCTGCTGCGCCTCTCGGTCGGCATCGAGGCGGTGGCGGATCTGATCGCCGATCTGGAGCAGGCCCTGGCATAAGCTCAGCCCGCCGGCGTCCCCTTGAGCCGGTCGATGGCGCGGCCATAGGCCTGGCGCCAGGCCTCGAAGGCCTGCAGCCGCTCCAGCACGGCGAGGCCCTGCGCCGTCATGGTGCCCGGCATGCCATGCTTGTCCAAGGGCTCGCGGAGAGACTCCTCCGGCGGCGCCCGCAGCGCGAATTCGCCCGCCGCGCGGGTGAGTCCGGCCACCATGCCGGCGGCGGCGGCGCGGGGCAGGCCCTGATCGACCGCGGCCCGGGTCACCTCCTCCATCAGCCCGTAGCACCAGAGGTGATAGCCGGCGAGCGCCGTGGCGGAATCGAAGGCGCGCTCGTCGGCCAGCTCGAAGACGGGCCCCAGGCGCGACAGCAGCGACTTCGCCGCGGCATGGGCGGGATAGAGCGGGCTGGGGCAGATGCCAAGGGCGGCGGCATTGCTGGGCATGGCCCGAAGGACGATTGCGCCGGGCGCCGCCGCCTCCAGCGTGGCACGGGTGACGTCGATGGCGACGCAGATCAGCGCCTGGTCCGGACGCCACCGGAGCGCGCGAAGACAGGCCAGCGTCTCGGCAGGCGGGGTGGCGACCAGCACGATGCCGGCGCCCTCGATCACCGACTGATTGTCCGCCATGACGCGGCCGCCGAAACGGGCCGCCAGCCCGGCCGCCGTCGCTGCACCCCGGGGCGAGAGCAGGATCGCCCGCTCGTCCCCCGCGCGGCGCAGGCCTTCCACCACAAAGCCGGCGAGCCCGCCCACCCCGATGATGCCCAGCGCGGCCTCCGCCTTGTCCTTGTTCCCCTCGGCAGCCATCCCCGTCCCTCCGTTGCGATGGCTGGACTATAGCAGGGCGGACGCGGCCACTCGCGGTCTCGGCTCTTCATTGACAATCCGGATGGGGCCGCCTATGAACCGACCCGCGCATACGCCGTGGCGCAAGCCGCTCATGCGGAGGGGTGGCCGAGTGGCTGAAGGCGGCGGTTTGCTAAACCGTTATAGGGCCTAAAGCCCTATCGTGAGTTCGAATCTCATCCCCTCCGCCATCTACTTACAATTCAATGTTATAAATCAATTGGATAGGTTCTCGGTGTTTCACTTATCCACGTTCCTA
>DATHQQ010000765.1:0-22346 GCA_035482595.1 Verrucomicrobiia bacterium | reverse complement strand
TTCGCGGGAATGACGTGAGGGGCGGAAGCCGCCGCTCTACGCATCCTCCGCCGTCGCAAGCCAGGCCAGCACCGACGCGGCGGACTGGTCGGCGGGGGCCGGTGGCGGCGCCGTCTCCTGCCCCGGCGCGCGCAGCGCCTCGGTGATGCGGCCGCAGACCAGCGCCAGCGTCACCTCGTCCATCCGGCGCACATCCATCTGCAAGATACCGCGATCGGCGTAGAGGCTGCGCAGCAGGATCCGGGGCTCACCCCGGCTGAGGGCGCGGGCGAGGCCATGGGCGCTGAGGCCGGCGCGCGAGGGATCGAGCGTGATGATTACCCGGCTGAAGGGATTGCCGGTCTCGTCCGGCACCACCTCGGCCTGCAATCCCGGCAGCCCCGCGAGGCGCGCCGCGGCGGCATGGGCCCGGGCCTCGACCGCCGCCTGGGTCGCGGCATGGTCGCGGGCCGCCCAGCGCTCCAGCGCCGCCATGGCGCCGATCACCGCCTCCTTGCCCGCCTTCATGGGCCGTCCGATGCCGCGCTGCTGGCCATAGCAGGCGCGCACCAGATCACGCCGGCCGGCGAGGACGCCCGCGGTGGGACCGCCCATGGCCTTCTGGGCGCTGAAGATCACGAGATCGGCTCCGGCGGCCAGGCACCCGCGCCAGTCGTATTCCGCCGCCGCATCGGCGATGACCGGCACGCCGACCGCATGGCAGGCGGCGGCGAATTCCGGCAAGGCGATCATGCCCGTCTGCACGCAATGGTGGGAGATGACATAGACGGCCGCCGCGGTGTTCGCCGAGAGCACGGCTTCCAGCTGATAGACCCCCGTCTCGGCAGCCGCGCCGAATTCGATCACCTCGGCCCCCGTCAGCCGCAGATCGCCGGTGATGAGCGAGCCGTAGTTGACCACATGGCCCTTCTGGATCACCACCTGGTTGCGCAGGCCCCGCGTATCGGGCAGCCGCTCGATGCGGGCGAGGTCGAGGCCGGTCATGCAGGCCGCCGTGGCGATGACGATCCCGGCCGAGCTGCAGTTGGTGATGAAGCCCGCTTCGGCCCCGGTGACCCGCGCGATGACCCGGCTCGCCGCCGCCTGGAGCTGGGCCATATCCACGGAATGAGGCAGCAGCGCCGCGATGGCCGCCACCACCTCCTCGCTCACGGGGCTCGCCCCGAACACCGTCTCGGTGCCCGAGGCATTGATGAGACGCGAGAGGCCGTAGCGCGAGAAAGGATCCGGCAAATTCGACATGGTGGTGGGCTCCATCCCTGCGCCGCTTGCGCAAATCTGTCTGATAAGTTTACATTTGTCGAGGGCGGCAAGGCCCGCCCTCCTGGTCCGACGGAAGCCCGATGAAAATCACCGCGATCGAGACGACCGTGCTCCGCCTGCCGGAGGTGAAGCCGATCGGCGACGGCTGTCAATCGGTCCTGCTCATCCGCATCAAGACCGATGAGGGCATCACCGGCATCGGCGAGGTCCATACCAATCCCACGGTCACCAAGGCGATCATCGACGCCCCGCTCTGCTCCGTCGCCTCGCGCGGCCTGCGCGAGATCCTGATCGGCGAGAACCCGCTGGAGATCGGACGGCTCTGGGACAAGATGTACCAGGCCACCGCCATCTATGGCCGGCGGGGTGCGGTGATGCACGCGATCAGCGGGATCGACATCGCGCTCTGGGACATCCTCGGCAAGGCCATGGGCCAGCCGATCCATCGCCTCCTGGGCGGTGCGCGGGCCGAGCGCTTCCCCATCTATGCCAGCGATCTGATGCCCGACACGACGGAGGCCACGGCGGAGATGGGCCAGCGCCACCGGGCGGCCGGGTATCGCGCCATGAAGCTGGGCTGGGGCAGCCTGGGCCGCCGCCCGGCCGAAGATGTCAGACGAGTTTCGGCCGTCCGGGCCGCCATCGGCGACGAGATGGACATCATGGTCGATATCGGCACGCCCATCCCCTTCGATGCGGCGCTGCATCTGGGGCGGGAATTCGCCGAGCTCGGCGTCTACTTCCTGGAGGAGCCGCTCTCCCCCGACGATCTCGACGGCTTCCGCCGGCTGGTGGCAGCCTCCCCCACGCCGATCGCCACCGGCGAGAAGGAGACCACCCAATTCGCCTATCTCGACCTGATGGAGCGCGGGGGATTGCGAATCATCCAGCCCGATGTGGCCCGGGTGGGCGGCATCTCCGAATCCCTGCGCATCGCCGCCTTGGCCGAGGCGCGGAACGTGCAGGTGATTCCCCATTGCTGGGCGACGGATATCCTGGTGGCGGCGACCTTGCAGGTGATCTCGACCCTCAGGGCCTGCCCCTATCTGGAATACAACGTGACCGATAATCCGCTCCGCCGCGACCTTCTCGTCCGTCCGATCCGGCCGGTGGACGGCATCGTCACCGTCCCCACCGGCCCCGGCCTCGGCATCGAGCTCAACGAGGATACGGTCGCGCGCTATACGGTGGAGTCATGAGTGCGACGATTGCAAAGGTCGAGGCCCTGCATCTGCGCCTGGGCCGGGTGGAACAGAAGGCCGACGGCACCCAGGAGGTGCTGCTGGTCCGGGTGACGACCGATACGGGCCTCACCGGCCATGGCGAGGCCGTCTCCAATGCCACGGTGGCGCGCAGCATCGTCGAGGCGCCGCGTTCCGCGCCCTTCCGCCATGGCCTCGGCGTCGGGCTGATCGGGGCCGATCCCCTCGACCCCGAGGCCCGCTGGCTCGACATGTACAATGCGAGCCGCTGGTATGGCCGGCGGGGGGCGGCGATCCATGCCATGGCCGCGCTCGACACGGCGCTGTGGGACATCGCCGGCCAGAGCCAGGGCCGCGCCTGCCACGATCTCTGGGGCAGGCGGCGCCAACGCATCCCCGCCTATGCCAGCGTGCTGTTCCCCGAGACGCCGGGTGAGGCAGCCAGCTTGGCCGCAAGCCTCGCCCAGCGAGGCTTCAAGACGATCAAATTCGGCTGGGGCCGTTTCGGGCGAGAGCGCGGCTGGGACCTCGCCGTGCTGACGGAGATCCGCGCCGCCCTCGGTCCCGATATCGCCCTGGCCGTGGATGCCGGGCGCATCTGGGGCGCCGATGAGGCGATCGTCCGCGCGCCGGAGCTCTTCGAGCGCTTCGACCTGCTCTGGCTGGAGGAGCCCTTGCATGAGGATGATCTGGCGGGCTATGAGCGCCTCACTCGCTCCCTGGCCGCGGCCTTGCCCACCGCCCGGATCGCCACCGGCGAGACGGAGGAGCGGGAGGGCGATTTCGCCGGCCTCATCGATCGCGGCGTGCGGGTGATCCAGCCCGATGTGGGGCGCGCCGGCGGGCTCACCATCTGCCGCCGCCTCTCCACTCTGGCCCGGCAGCGCGGCGTCTGGTGCCTGCCCCATTGCTTCGGCACCGGCGTCAATCTCGCCGCCTCGGCGCAATGGATGGCGAGCGCGGAGGAAGCGCCCTTCATGGAATATCCCGTCACCCGCTCGCCACTTCGCAACGACCTCGTTCTCGGCCTGCCGCAGATGGTGGACGGCATGGTCGAGGTGAGCAACGCGCCCGGCCTGGGCATCAGCCTCGACCCCGCGACCCTCGAGCGCTACCGCGTTGCGTAGGATCGGTTCTTTCTATCGTCATTCCCGCGAAAGCGGGAATCCAGGGCCGCAGGCCTCGCTGGTTGCCCTGGATCCCCGCTTTCGCGGGGATGACGAAAGCAAGAGAAGCCCTTCGATGAAGCGCCATCCAAACCCAGCAGGTGTCCCGTGATCGACCTTTCTCAAATCGAAGCCGCCCCCATCGACGACCGCATCAAGGGCATGCCCGGCGGGCTCGCGCCGACCGCCCTCGGCGAGATCGGCCGGCAGGGTTGGAACCTGCTGCGCGAGGATCTGCCGCTGCCGCTGGCGGTGATCCGCGAGCGTACACTGACTCACAACGGCGATTGGATGCGCCGCTTCCTCGCGCGCTCCGGCGCCGTCATCGCGCCCCATGGCAAGACCACCATGAGTCCCCAGCTCTTCAAGCGCCAGATCGACGACGGGGCCTGGGGCATCACCATCGGCTCGGTTCAGCAGCTTCAGGCGATCCGCCATGCCGGCGTCGCCCGGGTGGTCATGGCCAATCAGCTCCTGGGCAAGCGCGCCATCCGCTATGTCCTGGAGGAGCTCGCCCGCGACCCCGATTTCGATTTCTATGCCCTGGCGGATTCCGAGGCCAATGTCGCCCAGCTGGCGGCGGCGGCGCGGGAAGCCAAGATCGGCCGCCCCTTGCAGCTCCTCGTCGAGGGCGGGCTCGTCGGCGGGCGAACCGGGGCACGCGATCTGAAGACGGCGCTGGGCGTCGCCCGCGCCATCAAGGCGGCCGAGCCTTACCTGGCGCTGCGCGGCGTCGAGGGATATGAGGGCATCGCCCGCGGTACCGACGATGCCGATACGGAATCGAAGGTGCGCCACTTCCTCGATTTCCTGGCGGAGATCGCCTTTGCCTGCGCCCGGGAAAAGCTCTTCGCGACCGGGCCCGTGCTACTGACCGCCGGCGGATCGACCTTCTACGATCTGGTCGCGGCGCGCTTCCGGGCCGCCGATCTCGATCAGGGCTTCGTCGCGCTCACCCGCAGCGGCTGCTATCTCACCCATGATTCCGGCTCCTATAAGGACAGATTCGCCGCTTTGCGTCGGCGCATGCCAGAGGTGGATGAGCTGGGGTCCGGCCTCGAGCCGGCGCTCGAGGTCTGGGCCTATGTCCAATCGCGGCCCGAGCCCGGCAAGGCGATCCTCACCATGGGCCGGCGCGATGTCGGCTTCGATTCCCGCCTGCCGCAACCCGAGAAATGGTTCCACCCGTCACCGGGCGCCTCGGCGCGCGATGTGAAGCCGATGGCCCCCGACCATGTCGTGGTCAATCTCAACGACCAGCATTGCTGGATGGAGATCCCGTCGACGAGCCCGCTGCAGGTGGGCGATATGGTGGGCTTCGGCATCTCCCATCCCTGCACCACCTTCGACAAATGGCAGGTCATCTGCGTGGTGGATGAGAATTACGATATCGTCTCGGCCATCCGCACCTTCTTCTGATCTTTCGAGGAGATCTGGCTCAATGCCGCGCGATCCACGCCACGACATCCTGTTCGAGCCGGTCCGGATCGGGCCCAAGACGCTCAAGAACCGCTTCTACCAGGTGCCGCAATGCACCGGAGCCGGCGCGTTGAAGCCCGGCGCCAATGCCGCCCACCGTGCGGTCAAGGCCGAGGGCGGCTGGGCGGCGCTCTGCACCGAATCCTGCTCGATCCATCCGGAGATCAACCAGTCGACCTCCATCTGCACCACCCTCTGGGACGAGGGCGATGTCATCGCCCATCGCCATATGACGGATGAGTGCCACAAATGGGGCGCGCTGGCGGGCGTCGAGCTGGGTGCCGGCGGGGTGAAGGACAATCTCCAGAGCCGCTATGTGGCGGCGGCCTTCGACCGCTTCCCCTCGGCCGGGATTCCCAAGGTCTATACCTACGAGGCTCGCGAAGAAGACATCCGCCGCGTCATGCAGATGTATGCCGATGCGGCGCGCCGAGCCATCGATGCCGGTTTCGACATTCTCTATATCCACGGCGCGGCCGGCGTGTTTCC
The DNA here is from genome assembly GCA_035482595.1 of Verrucomicrobiia bacterium. GTDB lineage: Bacteria > Pseudomonadota > Alphaproteobacteria > Dongiales > Dongiaceae > DASXQK01. The sequence continues at coordinate 16,747 of DATHQQ010000765.1, read as the reverse complement.
GGCCCACGCCCTCTCGCGCCATTTCAACCGGCGCAAGGACGGCTATGGCGGCTCATTCGAGAATCGCGCCCGGTTCTGGATCGAGGCCATCGAGACCATCCGCGCGGTAGCCGACGGGCAATGCGCGATCGCGACTCGCATCGCCATTGACGATCTCTCCGGCCCCTGGGGCATGGAAATCCATGACGAGGGCTTGCGCTTCGTCGAGCTGGTGACCAAGGAGGGCCTGCTCGATCTTTGGGACGTCATCATCGGCGGCTCGGGCGAGGATAAATGGGGCGAGGATTCCGGCCCCTCGCGCTTCTACAAATCCAACCACCAGGCGCCCTGGAATTCCGAGGTCAAGCGCATCGCCAATGTGCCGGTGGTGGGGGTCGGCCGTTTCACCGATCCCGACGAGATGGCGCGGGTGGTCAAATCAGGCCAGCTCGACATCATCGGCGCGGCGCGGCCCTCCATCGCCGATCCTTTCCTGCCGCGCAAGATCGACGAGGGCCGCACCGAGGATATCTGCGAATGCATCGGCTGCAATATCTGCATCTCGCGATTCAATCTCGGCAGCACCATCATTTGCACCCAGAACCCGACCGTGATGGAGGAATACCGCCGCGGCTGGCATCCCGAGCGCTTCACCAAACCCGAGCGTTCCGAGGCAGCGCTGGTCGTGGGTGCCGGTCCGGCCGGCCTGGAATGCGCCCGCGTGCTGGGCCTGCGCGGCTATCGGGTGAGCCTGGTTGAGGCCGAGACGACGCTTGGCGGGCATCTCAGGGACGTCATCCGCCTGCCGGGCCTCGCCGAATGGGGCCGGGTCATCACCTATCGCGAGGGCCAGCTAAGCCGCATGGCCAATGTGGAGATCCTGCGCGGGGCCGGCATGGTGCGCGCCGCCGATGTGCTCGACTTCGGCGCGACGCGGATCGTGCTGGCGACCGGCGCGCGCTGGGTCGGCGACGGGCTGGGGGCCATGGGCCCGGATCCCGTGCCCGGTGCGGCGGCCGAGCATGCCTATTGCGTGACGCCGGAGCAGTTCTTCGCCGGAAAGCCCATCGGTCAGCGCGTGGTCGTCCTCGATTCCGACGGCTACTTCATGGCCAGCAGCATCGCCGAGAGGCTGGCGGATCGGGGCAAGCAGGTCACCATCGTCACCCAACTCGAGAAGGTGGCGCCCATGACCGACCTCACCCTCGAAGGCTTCAATATGAAGCGGATGATGCGCGAGAAGGGCATCCAGGAGCGCATCGCCCATTGGGTCGAGCTCCTGCGTCCCGCGGGCAATCAGGTGGAGGTCGTGGCCTATGACCTCCATCGCGACGGCTCGCTTCGCACCACCCAGCCCACCAACGGGGTCTATCCGCGCCGGCTGGGCAATGCGGTGGAGATCCTGAATTGCGACACGGTGATCCTCTGCACCGCCCGGGAATCGCGCACCGAGCTCTATGATTCGCTCTACGAGCGCCGCGGTGAATGGGCCGAGAAGGGCATCGAGGCCATCGTGCGGGCCGGCGATTGCCTGGCACCCCGCTACCTCGCCGATGCGATCTTCGACGGCCACCGCATCGCCCGCGAATTCGAATCCGCCGATCCCGAGCGGCCCAAGGCCGTGATCCGCGAGCGCCAGGTCTGGGGCCAGGAGGTCTATCCGAAGCTGGGAGATCGGGTGCTCTAGAACAGCGACCGGCTGCTCACTTTGCCGCGATATCGCGGAGACCCAGCGCCGCGGCCGTTTCGGTGCGCAGCCGCCGGCAGAGCGCGGCATCGTCGATCAATGAGTGGCCGTAGGACGGGATCATCTCCGTCAGCTTCGTCTTCCAGCCGCCCTCGGCCAGCTCGCGGGCAAAGCATGTCTCGATCACCCGGATCATGATCCACACCGCGGTCGAGGCCCCGGGGGAGGCGCCGAGCAAGGCGACGAGGGAGGTGTCGGGTGCCGTGACGATCTCCGTTCCGAACTCGAGCATGCCGCCGCGGGCCTTGTCCCGCTTGATGACCTGGACCCGCTGTCCCGCAACTTCGATGCGCCAATCGGCTTCCGCGACCTGGGGAAAAAAGGCCCGGAGTGCCGCAAATCTTTGCCCCTTGGACTGCAGGACCTGGCCGATCAGGTAGCGCGTCAAATCGAAGTTATCGCGGCCGACGGCCATCAAGGACCGATGCTCAGAATATCGCCATGGGCGCCCGGGTTCAGATCGATCGAACCGATCTCGAAATGGGACGCCCCATCATCTTCCGTCCAAATCCGCACACAACGAATCACGGTAACTGCTCCCTCTGTCTGTCATTCCCACGCGCAAGCCAAGATCCCCATTGGGGCGCTAGTGATACTTGGCCGTCGGGTCGATCTTGCCCTTGAAGACGAAATAGACAATCAGCGTATAGATCAGGGTCAGCGGCAGGACGAAGATCCCCGCCCCCCAGAACAGGAAGGCGAGGCTCGAATGCGGGGCTGCCGCCTGCTCGATGGTCACCGAGAAGGGCACCATATAGGGAAGGAAGGACATCGCCAGGGTCAGGAAGGCCGTGACGAAGAGCGCGATGGTGCAGAGGAAGGGCACCAGATCGCGCCTGTTCCGGATCGACCGGAGCATCACGGCGCAGGCGAGGGCGCCGGCCAGCGGGAAGACGATCAGGATGGGGCGTTCTATCCAGCGGTGCATGACGCGTAGCTCCAGCGCCAGCGACAGCACGAAAGCCAGCACCAGGAATACGCCCACCGCCACGAGCAGCCGGGGCAGCCAGCGGTAGGCCAGATCATGCACGTCCTGGCTCGTCCGGTAGCTCAACCACCCCGCCCCCAGAAGGCAGTAGCCGAGGCACAAGCCGACGCCGCAGAGCAAGGGCAAGGCGCCCAGCCAGCTGAAGGGCCCGCCGGTATACCGCCCGTCCGTCACCGGCAGCCCTTGCACCAGCGCGCCCACGGTCACCCTTTGCACGAAGGAGGCGGCATAGGAGCCGCCGACGAAGCCCGCATCCCAGACCCACCGCATGAAGCCCCCGGCCTTGGCGCGGAATTCGAAGGCCACGCCACGGAGGATCAGGGCGCATAGCATGACGAGCAACGGCAGATAGAACGCGGAGAGCAGCAGCGAGTAGACCAGCGGAAAGGCGCCGAACAGCACCGCCGCGGAGACGACGAGCCAGGTCTCATTGCCGTCCCAGACCGGCGAAATCGACGCCAGCATATGGCGGCGGGCCTCCTCGTCCGGGGCGAAGGGAAACAGCATGCCGACCCCGAGGTCGAAGCCGTCCAGCACGACATAGAGCAGCAAGGTCAGCGCCAGGGCCGCCGCCCAGAACTCGATCATGGGTTGATGCTCGGCTGGACGACGGCGGCGTCGCCCTGAAGCGACAGCGGGCGCTTCGGATTGGCATCGGCCGGGACATCGTCAGGCAGCGACACCGGCCCGAGCTTCAGCACCCGGTAGATATAGACCGTTCCCGCGATGAAGATCAGCGCGTAGACCAAAGCGAAAGCCACCAGGCTGGTCGCCACCTGCGGGCTCGTTAGGCTGGGCGTCACGGATTCCATGGTTCGCAGCTGGTTATAGACGGTCCAGGGCTGACGGCCGACTTCGGCGGTGAACCAGCCGGTCAGGGTCGCGATGAAGCCCAAAGGGAAGGAGGCGAAGATCGACCAGAGCAGCCAGCGCTGCCGCTCCAGCCCGCCGCTCAGCACCAGCCAGCTGCCCAGCCAGGCGATGGCCAGCATCAGCATGCCGCAGCCGACCATGATCCGGAAGGTGAAGAAGGGAATCGCCACCGGCGGCCGGTCGGCGGGGGCAAAGTCCGTGATCCCAGTCTCCTTGGCCGTCAGGCTCATCGAGCCGATCAGGCTGCCCAGATAGGGGATCGAGATGGCATAGAGGTTCTTCTCCGCCTTCTCGTCCGGCCAGGCGATCAGCACCTCCGAGGCGGGCTGCTCGTCATGCCAGCGCGCCTCGATGGCGGCGAATTTCGCGGGCTGCAGATCATGGGTATAGTCGCCCACCAGATGGCCGAACAGCAGCTGCACCGGCACGAGCACCGCCGCCAGCCCCAGGCCCATCCGCACCATGACATGGGCGTCGGATTTCACGCGGCCCTGCAGCAAATGCCAGGCCCCGGTGGCGGCGATGCAGAAGGCGGAGGTGATATAGGCCGCCAGCAGCATATGCGGGAAGCGCACCCAGACGACGCGGTTGAAGATGATTGCGTTCCAGTCCGTGGGCACGAAAACGCCGTCGGAACCGACGGTGTAGCCGAGCGGCCATTGCATCCAGGAATTGTTCACCAGGATCCAGAAGGCGGACAGCGTCGTGCCGCCCGCCACCATGACGCAGGCCAGCATGTAGAACCAGCGGGGCGCCAGCTTGCGTCCGAAGATCAGCACGCCGAAGAAGGACGCCTCCAAGGCAAAGGCGGTGAAGCTTTCATAGCCCAGCAGGGGGCCCTGGATCGCGCCGGTGCGCCGCGAGAGCTCGCTCCAATTGGTGCCGAATTCGAAGGCCATCACGATGCCGGAGACGACGCCGAGCCCGAAGGCCAGGCCGAAGACGCGTAGCCAGAAATCGAACAGGCGGCGATAGACCGGCCGGCCCGTGCCGAGGGACCAGGCCTCCAGCCAGCAGAGCCAGGCCGCGAGGCCGACCGTGAAGGCCGGAAAAATGATGTGGAACGACACCGTGAAGGCGAATTGAATCCGCGAGAGCAGTAGCGGCGTCAGTTCCATCAGGCTTTACCCAAGTCGAATATTCATCGCAGAAGATTGGTGCGAGCGACTTCGATGATCTCGTCCTCGCGGCCGTTGATGATGGCGCGCAAAGCCCAGAGGCCAAAGCCTTTTACCTGTTCCAGATCGATGCGGGGCGGCATCGACAACTCCTGCGGCGCGGTTACCGCGTCGAGCAGCGCCGGCCCGTCATGGGCGAGGACCTCGGCGACGGCCGCCTCGAGGTCGGCCGGATCCTCGACCCGCACGCCATGCACCCCGACCGAGCGCGCCATGGCCGCGAAATCAGGGTTCTCCAGGGAGACGCCGCTCTCGAGGAAACCCGAGGCCTTCATCTCCATGGCGACGAAGCCCAGCACGCCATTGTTGAAGACGACCACCTTCACCGGCAGCTTCTGCTGCACCAGCGTAAGGAAGTCGCCCATCATCATGGTGAATCCGCCGTCGCCCGAGAGGGAGACGATCTGCCGCTTGGGGAAGGCAGCCTGCGCCCCGATCGCCTGCATCATCGCATTGGCCATCGAACCATGGGCGAAGGAGCCCACGATTCGGCGCTTGCCGTTCATCTTGATGTAGCGCGCCAGCCAGATGGTGGGCGTTCCCACATCGCAGGTGAATACGGCATCCTCGGCCGCATGCTTGCTGACCAGGCTGGCCAGATATTGCGGGTGGATGGGCTTCCGCCCCGGCTTGCCGGTCGCCAGATCGTCCAGGCCCGCGCGGGCCTTCTTATATCCGGCAAGACAATCATCGAGATGGCCGCGGTCGGTCTTCGCTTTCAATTTAGGCAAGAGGGCCTTGATGGTCGCGGCGACATCGCCCAGCAGCCCCAGATCGATACGGGTGCGTCGGCCGATATTCTCCGGACGGATGTCGACCTGGGCGATCTTCGCATTGCCGGGATAGAACTGCCGGTAGGGAAAGTCGGTACCGAGCATCAGCACGGTGTCGGCATTCATCATGGCTTCATAGCCAGAGGCGAAGCCGATCAGTCCCGTCATGCCCACGTCATAGGGATTGTCGTATTCGACGAATTCCTTGCCGCCCAGGGCGTGGACGATGGGCGATTTCAGCGCTTCGGCCAGGCTCATCAGCGCGTCATGGGCACCGGCGCAGCCGCGGCCGCAGAACAGCGTCGTGCGTGTGCTCGCATTAAGCAGCGCGGCCAGCTCCGCCAGATCCTGCTCGCCCGGCACCACCACAGGCGGCCGAAGCGCGATCGAACCCGGTGCTGCGAGCGCGCCCGAGACCCCGCGCAGCGCAATGTCGCCCGGGATGACCACCACGGCCACGCCGCGATAGCCGATCGCTGCCCGCATCGCGGTTTCCAATACGCCGGGGAGCTGCGCAGGGTTGGTCACGAGCTCGCAATAGTGGCTGCATTCGCGGAACAGGGATTCCGGGTGGGTCTCCTGGAAATAATTCCGGCCGATCTCGGGGCTGGGGATATGGGCGGCGATCGCCAGCACCGGCACGCGCGAGCGCTGGCAGTCGAAAAGGCCGTTGATCAGATGCAGATTGCCGGGCCCGCAGCTTCCCGCGCAGACCGCGAGCTGGCCGGTCAAATGCGCCTCTGCGCCGGCGGCGAAAGCGGCCGTCTCCTCATGCCGGGTATGGATCCAGTCGATATCGCCCCGCTTGCGGAGCGATTCGGTGATACCGTTGAGGCTGTCGCCGACGACGCCATAGATGCGGCGGACACCAACGGAATGCAGGGCGGCGGTGACCAGATCGGCGACGGTTTGACTTGCCATGGGCCGTCTCAGCTCCTCAATCCGGAATTTGGGCGGGTAGACTCGTTACGACGTATCCTGACTGTGACCGACGGGAGACCGTCGACGGAAGCCGATGTTCCGCCTTAGTGGTCGGCAGCAACGTAGGGCCGGACCATTTTCGCCGGGTCGACCACGCGGTCGAACTCGGCTTCCGTGACAAACGCGAGCTTGAGGGCGGCTGCCTTCAAGGTCAGGTCGTTATCCATCGCGTAATGCGCGATCTTCGATGCCTTGTCATAACCGATCACCGGCGCCAAAGCCGTCACGAGCATCAGGGATTCGTCGAGATATTGCTTGATCTTCTTCAGGTTCGGCTCGGTGCCCTCAACCAGGAACTTGCGGAAGTTCGTGCAGCCGTCAGTCAGGATCGTGATGGAATGGGTGAGGTTGAAGATGATCAGTGGCTTGTAGACGTTCATCTCGAGATAGCCGCTGGCGCCGCCGAAACCGACGGCGACGTCGTTCGCCATCACCTGGACGGCGATCATCGTCAGGGCCTCGGCCTGGGTCGGATTGACCTTGCCGGGCATGATCGATGACCCCGGCTCGTTTTCCGGGATCTTCAGCTCGGCGAAGCCCGCACGCGGCCCGCAGGACATCAGACGGATGTCGTTGGCGATCTTGTAGAGGGAGACGGCCAAAGTGCGCAGCGTGCCGGAGAGCTGAACCAGAGCGTCATGGGCGCCCTGCACGGTGAATTTATTGGGCGCGCTCACGAAGGGAAGACCGGTCAGCTTGGCGATTTCGGCCGCCGCGGCCTCGGCAAAGCCCGGCGCCGCATTGATTCCGGTGCCGACCGCCGTGCCGCCGAGCGCCAGGCGGTAGGCGCCCTTGAGTGCGAAGTCGAGGCGCTCCAGATCGTCCGCAAGCATGCCCGCGTAGCCCGACCATTCCTGGCCCAATGTGATCGGCGTCGCATCCTGCATATGGGTGCGGCCGATCTTGACGATGTCCTTCCAGGCCTCGGCCTTGGCGGCAATGGCGTCGTGCAGGGCCTTCACCGCGGGCAGCAGCCGCTGCGTCACGTTGAGCGCCGCGGCGATATACATCGCCGATGGAAAGGAGTCGTTCGACGACTGCGACATGTTGACGTGATCGTTGGGATGCACCGGCGTCTTGCTGCCGAGCGCCGTTCCTGCCATCTGGCAGCAACGGTTGGACACCACTTCGTTCACGTTCATGTTGAACTGCGTGCCGCTGCCCGTCATCCACACATGCAGCGGAAACATGTCTTGATGCTGACCAGCGAGGATCTCGTCGCAGGTCCGAACGATCAGCCCATGCGCCTGGTCGTTCAACCGGCCCCCGGCATGGTTTGCGTTGGCAGCCGCTTTCTTCAGGATGGCATAGGCGGCGATCATCTCCCTGGGGATGAGGTCCTTGCCGATGCTGAAATGCTCGAGCGAGCGTTGCGTCTGCGCACCCCACAGCTTGTCGGCGGGCACATCGACCTCGCCCATGCTGTCGGTTTCCTTGCGGATATCGGTCATTTTGCCATCCTGTCGACGCGTCGGCGGCTACGCATCAGCATAGACTCTTGTTTTACTTACACATTCATCGATAGCACGGCTCGATCGATACGCATAGCGAGTTATCGTCTAGGTTGGATACATCAGGATCTCCACTGCGACTCTCGGACGGAAGTACTCCCAACGATCTTGAGATTCCGATCATTTGCTTCCACTGCGCTCCGATTCCTGTGTGCCCAAATCTCTCAACCATCTGATGCCGCCGTGACGCAAAATTGGGAAGCGGCGAGAGATCCGCAAAGGGAAAATTTGCACCACCATTTCAAAATCGAACGGCGGCGGAAGTTCCCTTTACAGAGCTTCGAAGCGCGATGGAGGGAAGATCAGCCAATCCGAACCACTCGACCCGTCGCCATGGACTCATAAGTCGCCTCGCAGAGGGCGAATGTCTTCAGATTGTCACGCGCCGAGGTGGCGGCCTCGCGTCCCGCGCGGACCGCGGCCAGCATATGCGCGCAGGTGGCGAAGACGCTCTCCTGGACGATATGCCAGGGACGCTGCGTCCAATCCAGCAAGGGTGCATCCGCGTCCTCGGATGTCATCTTGCCCTCGACCGTCACCTCCAGAACCGACCCCGGCTTGAGGGCGATTGCGCCATGGGGACCTTCGATCTCGATGAGCGTCTCAGGAAAATTGTCCGGCAGGCGCCGGGATTCATAAGTGCATTCGACGGCGGAGACCGCCCCGGAACGGTGCCGGAGCAGCATGGTCGCCGTATCCTCGGCACGAAGCTTTGGATTGCGCCGCTGGGTCTCTGCCGTCAGATGCTGGACCTCGCCCAGGAAGACCCGGGCCAGATCGAGCATATGGGGGCCGAGATCGGCGACGATGAGCTTCTCCTCCTGCATGAGATAAGGCTGGCCCTTGTAGACGTCATAGCCGGTGCGGAAGCTGATCCGGGCCCAGGTCGGCTCTCCGATCGTGCCGGCCCGCAGCACCTCCGCGATCCTTCGCATCGGGGCCTGGAAGCGGAAGTTCTCATGCACCGCCAGGAACACGCCTGCCGCCTGCGCCGCGTCGGTCATGGCGCGGCAGGCGGCCGTATCGGGGCCGAAGGGCTTCTGGACGATTGTCGGGATGCCGGCGGCGATGGCGCGCAGGACCAGCGCCTGATGCGTCTCTACGCGGGTGGCGATATCCACCAGCCCGAGCTTCTCCGCCTGGAACATCTTCTCGGGATCGCTGTACCAGCGGGCCGCCCCGAAGTTCGCCGCCGCGGCCTTGGCCTTGGCGGGATCGATGTCGCAGACCGCCGCCAGCTCGGCGCCCTGCCCCGCCAGCCCCTTCCAGGAATGAAGATGGTTCTGGGCGAAGAAACCGCAGCCGACCACCCCGACGCGAATAGGATCCGTCATCGTCGCGCTCCCCTACCGTCGACGGCAACAACCTAGCGCCCGCCGCTCTCGGCCGCCACCCGCGACGATCTACGGAGCTTGACCGGCGAGGGGATAATCACAATCTCCTGCTCACCCATCCACGACCCGCGACAGCAGGAGGCCTCGCCATGACCCCGCAGGAACGCGACCTCATCCTCGGCCTGTTCCAGCGCCTGAAGCCGCCGCCGGAAGGCGATATCGACGGCGAGGCACGGGAACTGATCGAGGGACTGGTGCGGCAGCAGCCGCTGGCCCCCTATCTACTGGCCCAGACCGCGCTGGTGCAGGACTATGCCCTCAAGGGTGCCCAGGCGCGGATCGCCAATCTCGAGGCAAAGCTTGCCCAGGCCTCGTCCGCCGCCGCACCAGAAACGCCGCGGCGAAGCTTCCTTTCGGGCTTGCTCAGCGGCGAAGCCCCGGGGCGCCAGGCCTTCGCGGCGGCACCCGCTGCTGCACCGCAAGCTGCCGCCCCTGCGCCGGCGGGGCCCTGGGGCTCGCGAGGCGGCCCCAGCTTCCTGCAATCGGCGCTTTCCACGGCGGCGGGGGTGGCCGGCGGCGCGCTCCTCTTTCAGGGCATCGAGCATCTGCTCGGCTATGGCGGCAGCCCCTTTGCCGGTGCGGCGGGCGTCGCCCAGCCGGTGGAGGATATCACTGTCAATAATTTCGAGCAGGCACCCCAGGATGTGTCGGCACCCGATCCCGGCAATGATCCGTCCCTCGATACGACCCAGGTCGATGACCCGGGCTTCGACCAGGGTGGCCTCGGCGACGACAACGGATTTCAGGACGTCTGATCGCGCGGCTACGGCTCAGCCCCGCCCGACCAGGGGCATCTTCGTCGCCATCACCGTCAGGAACAAGGCATTGGCGTCCGCCGGCAGGTCAGCCATGAACAGCACCGCGCGGGCCACATTGGAGACATCCATCACCGGCTCGACCGCGAGCGTGCCATTGGCCTGAGGCACGCCGGTGGTCATCCGCTTGGTCATGGCGGTGCCGGCATTGCCGATGTCGATCTGGCCGCAGGCGATGTCATGGATGCGCCCGTCGAGCGCTATGGATTTGGTCAATCCCGTGACGCCATGCTTGGTGGAGGTATAGGGCGCAGAATTCGGCCGCGGCGCATGGGCCGAGATGGAGCCGTTGTTGATGATGCGCCCGCCCTTGGGATCCTGATCCTTCATCAGCCGGAAGGCACCCTGGGCGCAGAGGAACATGCCGGTCAGGTTGACGTCGACCACCCGCTTCCAATCCTCGAAGCTGAGCTGGTCGAAGGTCACGCCCCGCCCGCCGGTGCCGGCGTTGTTGAACAGGATGTCCAGGCGGCCATAAACGCTCTTCGTCTGGGCGAAGAGCGCATCGACCGAGGCGGGATCGGTCACATCGGTGGGCACGGCGAGGCTATGGCCCGCCGGACCCGCCGCCGCGGTCTCCCGCAGCGCCTCGGGACGCCGGCCGGCCAGCACCACTTTATAACCGGCGCCCATCAGAGCGAGCGCGACCTCCCGCCCGATGCCGCTGCCGGCACCCGTCACCATCGCGATCCTGCCGTTCGAAGCCATGCTGCTCATCCCCGATGAAGCGAAACCGCGTTAGCTGCTATGCCAAGCCCGCTATCGGGTCAAGCGCGCTTTGCCAGCCTCCGGTCCTGGCGGCGAAACCAGCGCATGGCCAGCGGCACGAACCAGGGATTGCCCCGATAGAACGGCCGGGTCGGAAAGGGCGCGATGTCGAAGGCGGTCTTGCCTTCGGCCAGGCCCAGGATCTTCTGGGCCAGCTTTTCGCCGAGATAGGATCCCATGGGGACGCCCGCGAAGTTATAGCCCAGGGCGTACCAGATGCCCTCCGCCTGGCCGATATGGGGCATCATGTCGAAGGTCCCGGCGCATTGGCCCGACCAGACATGGCTCAGGCGCTTTCCCGCGAGATCGGGGAGCACGCGGCCCAGGATTCCCTGCAGCCGCCGGGCAATCTGATCGGTGCCCTTGAGCCCGCTCCCGGTGGCCCCGCCGAAGAGGATCCGCGGGGTGTCGGGCGCCGGGCGGAAGAATTCGACATCGAGATTGGAATCGATCACGGTCCGGCGCTTCGGAATCACCTTGGCGAGGAGCTCGGCCGGCAGCTCCTCGGTCGCGGCCATATAGCCGGTGAAGGGAATGACCCGCCGCGCCTGCCAGGCGAATTGCCGCGGCGTATAACCGTTGGTGGCCACCACCACCTCGCGCGCCTCCACCATGCCACCGGCGGTCACCACCTGGAAACCCGCCGCCGACCGGCGGGCGATCTTCTGCACCTCGGTCCGCCCCAGCACGAGGCCGCCCGCGGCCCGCACGCGCTCCAGGAGGCCCTTGTGGTAGAGCCCCGGATGCAGCGATCCCAGATCGGGAATGACCGCGCCGCCGAAATAGACATCGGAGGCGAACTCGCGACGCTGCTCGGCCTTCGCCACCATGGTGAAGTCGAACCCCAGATGGCGCTTCATGCTGGCGAGCTCCTTCGCCATCACCTCGTAGTGGCTGGGCGAGGTGGCGGCGATGAAGCGCCCGCAACGGACGGCGTGGCAGTCGATCTCTTCCCTGGCGATGAAGTCCAGCGTGCTCTGCAAAGCGGCGTCGAGATCGCGATAGATGGCCAGGGCATAGTCGAGGCCGTGGCCGGCCAGAAGATCGTCGAAGGATTTCTTTAGCGTTCGGCCGAGATATCCGGCATTGCGCCGCGAGGCACCGAAGCCCGGATCCTCCTTGTCGAAGACGGCAACGCTGCGCCCGGCCCGCAGCAGGGCCAGAGCCGCGCGAAGTCCCGTGAAGCCCGAGCCGATGATGGCCACGTCGCAGACGACGGGCAAGGTCGCCCTGATGGGCAGGGGCGGGGCGGCATCCCACCAATAGGGCGTGTCGCGAAAATTGGCTGCGAGGATGTTGTCCATGGGCTTCGTCAGACGGCCTTGGCAGCCCGCGCCCGCGGTGTCAGACCGATCATCTCCCGCGCCTCGCTGGCGCTCGCCACCTCCTCGCCCAGGAGCTGGATGATCTGGACTGCCCGCTCCACCAGCGCCGCATTGCTCGGGGCGAGCATGCCCCGGGCGAGATAGAGATTGTCCTCCAGCCCGACCCGGACATTGCCGCCCAGCAGCACCGCCTGGCCCACCATGGGAAACTGCCGCGGGCCGACGCCGAAGGCGAACCAGGTGGCGCCCTCGGGCAGCAGCCGCTGCATATAGCTCATGGCATCGCTGGTCGCCGGCTGGCCCCAGGAGACGCCGAGGCAGATCTGGAACAGGGCTGGCGGCAGGAGCTGCTTCTTCTCCAGCATCGATTTCGCCAGCAGCACATGGCCGGCCTCGAAGACCTCCAGCTCCGGCACCACCCCCGCGGCCTGCGCCGCGGCCGCCATCTCCGCCAGATGGGCCGGGGTATTGGCGAAGATCATCTCGCCCATGTTCATGCTGCCCATGTCGAGGCTGCAGATGTCGGGCCTCAATGCCTGGATATGGCGCACCCGATCGGCGGGCCGGCTGAGGGTCGTGCCGGGCCCGGGCTCGCGGGGATCATCGGCCCCGGGCTGAAAGCGCCCGCCGGCGCCGGTGGTGAGGTTGATGATGACCTCGACCCCGCTGTCGCGGATGCGCTCGACCACCTCGCGGTAGTGCGCCAGCTCCATGCTGGGCTTTCCGGTCTCGGGGTTGCGCACATGGATATGGACCACGGCCGCCCCGGCCTTGGCGGCGTCGATGGCCGAGCGGGCGATGGCCTCGGGCGTCACGGGGACGGCGGGGTTCTTGCGCGGCGTATCCGCGCTTCCCGTCACGGCGCAGCAGATCATGACCCGACGCGACATCAGTTCTCTCCTCCGAGCGCGATCCCGGCCGGCTAGCCGGAAGCCGGCCTATCAGACATCTCGGAGAGCACCTCGTCCAGGGCCGAAAGGAAGCGATCGCAGTCCCTGCTGTCGAAGACCAGCGGCGGCTTGATCTTGATGACGTTGTGGAGCGCGCCGTCGATGGAGAGCAGGATCCGGCGGCGCTTCATCGCCTCCACGAGGCGCTTGGCCTCCGCCGCGGCCGGGGCCAGGGTTTCCCGGTCCCGCACCAGCTCGAAACCGACGAAGAGCCCCAGGCCGCGGACATCGCCGATGAGAGGATGGTGCTGCTGCAGGGCCATCAGCCCCGCCAGCATCCGCTCGCCCACCACCCGGGCATGGGATTGCAGCCGCTGCTCGGCGATGACGTCCAGCACCGCGAGCCCGATCGCCGCCGAGACGGGATTGCCGCCGAAGGTGTTGAAATATTCCATGCCATTGGCGAAGGCGGCGGCGATCTCCGGCGTCGTCACCACGGCGCCGAGGGGGTGACCATTGCCGAAGGGCTTGCCCATGGTGACGATGTCGGGGATCACGCCTTGGGTCTCGAAACCCCACATATGCGTGCCGACCCGCCCGAAGCCCACCTGAACCTCATCGGCGACGCAGACTCCACCCGCGGCGCGGACGCTGTCATAGGCGGCCGCCAGATAGCCGGGCGGCAGCACGATCTGGCCGCCGCAGGAAAGGATCGATTCGCAGAAGAAGGCGGCGATCTGCCGCTGCTCTGCCGCGGCGGCGGCGATCTGGCGCGCCACATCCTCGGCATAGCGCGGCCCCAGCTCCGGCGCGCCATATTTCAGCCGGCCGCGATAGCCGTCGGGCATCTCGGCGACCCGGCAGCCGGGCGGCCGGCCCGTCCCGCCGGGGCCGTCGAATTTGTAGGGGCTGATCTCGATCAGCGATGTGAGGTTGCCGTGATAGCCCACCGCGACGGAGACCACATCCCGCCGGCCGGTATAAGTGCGTGCGAGGCGGAGCGCCAGATCATTGGCCTCGCTGCCGGAATTGACCAAGAAGCAGACGCTGAGGGGCGCCGGCAATGTAGCTGTCAGCCGGCGGGCCAGCTCGACGATATTGTCATGGAGATAGCGCGTGTTGGTATTGAGCTCGGCCATCTGGGCCTGGCCGGCAGCGACGACCCGGGGATGGCAATGGCCGACATGGGCCACATTGTTGACCATGTCGAGATAGGCCTCGCCGCTCTCGTCGATCAGGAACTGGCCGCGGCCCCGGACGATTTTCAGCGGCTCGGCATAGGAGATCGAGAGGGAGCGGCCGAGATGGGCCCGGCGCTCCTCGAGCAGGCGGTCCTTGCTGCGGGGAATCCGCACATCCACGGCCGCCGGAATGCCGAGAATGATATTGGGATTGGGGCAGAGCGCCTCCCAGAGATCGATCGCGCTCGCCGCCGCCACGCCCTCGATATCCGTGCCGCGATCCAGCAGGTCGAGGATCAGCTGCAGGTGGAGATGGGGGACCCAATTGCCGTTATGGGGCGGCGCGCCGATCCAGCCGATATGCTGGCCGGCGACGACTTCGTCCCCGGGTTTCAGAAGATCCAGGGTCTCCAGGCTGAGATGGCCATAGAGCGTATAGAAGGAATCTCCTTGGTCCGTCCGATGCTCGAGGATCACCACCGGGCCGTAGTCGCCCTCCCCGGCATTGTCATGCACGGCGTGCACCACGGCATCGAGCGGGCTGAAGATCGGCTCATCGGCGGGCAGGAAGACATCCAGCCCCAGATGGATCTCCCGCCGCTCGCCACTCGCCGTCTCGAACAAGGGGCCGCGATAGACGGGCCGCGGCTCGCGATAGCGCCCGATGCCGGCGACCGCCCCGGCCGCCGCCAGCCGCGCCTCGATATGGGCCGTGCGCGCCGCCATATCCGGCAGGGCTTCGAGCGCCGTCAGATCGGTGCTGCCCTCGGTCCAATCGAAGATCAACACCGGTGCCTTGGTCAGATTGTGGCGGCAGACCGGCCCAATGGAATCGGCCCGGGCGGCAAGAAAATTGGCAATGCGCGTGCCGGCCGGTTGGGGCGGCAGGCCGCAGGCTGCGCGGAGCGCGTAATGCACGAAGCGCGGCGCAATCTCCGCCAGCCGCGTCAGCAAGGCCCAGGCATCCTTCTGGCTGATGAGGAGGTAGTCATTGTCCGGCTCGCGGGTGGATTGCCAGGCGGACATGCACACGCTCTGCGCCAGGCGCGTTCGGACGAGATCCAACAGCAGGGAGAGCTCCAGCTCGGTGAGCGGGTTCTCGTCGTTGTAGCCGCCGACGACGCTGGCCATGGCGGCGATCGGATCGGCCTCGGCCATCATGCCATAGGCGCAGGCAACGGCGATCTCGGCAATCCGCGGCCCCATCGTCATGTCGCCGAAATCGATGAGGCCGGCGCAGGCGCCGTTCGAACCCACCACGACGTTCCACTCATTGGCGTCGTGATGGATGATCTGATGGGGCAGCCGCGCGAGACCCGGCAGGATATGGCGCTCATAAGCGTCCAGCGCCGCCGCCGCGATGGCGCGCTTGTCGGGATCGCCGATATGCTTCAGGAGAGCGCGATGCTCGAGGGCCGAGGTCATGGCCCAGAGATGCTTGCGTTCCTCCGCCGGGTGGCGGAAATCGCCGAGCGCCCGGTCGAGACGGCCGAGGAATCCGCCGAGCGAGCGCAGCAGCGCCGCGCTATAGGGCCGGAACTCCCCCATGAGCGTGCCGGGCAGCCAGTCCAGCAATCGCACGAAACGAATCGTGCCGTCCGGGGCGGCGATGGTGGAGATCGTGGCCCCCTCGCGATCGGCAATGGGCCGCGGCACCGCCGTGCTGCCGTCGCGCGCCAGCACATGGCGCAGCGCCGCGTCCTGAAGATCGAGGACATCGCGCTCGGCGCCGGCCCGATAGATCTTCAGCACATAGCCGCGATCGCCGACAGTCATGAGGAAGTTCTGGTCGAGCTCCCCCGCCAACTCCTGTGCCTGGCCGCCAAGGCCATAGAGATGGCGCAGGACCGCCACGGCGTCGGCGGGCGAGAGAGCGCGGCGGGTGGCGGTGGCCGAAAGGCTCATGCTGCGGCCGCTCGTCTCAGGCCACGGCCTTCTGGCCCAGCTCGGCGAGCTCGGCCAGCAGCTCCTCGGTCGTGCGGATACGGCAATAGCCCTTGATCGCCTTCAGGGTGTTGTCCTGGCGCTCCTGGCTGTAGGTGGCGCAGGCGTCGCCCACCAGGGTTACCAGGAATCCGTAATCCGCCGCCGAGCGCACGGTGCTCTCCACGCATTGATCGGTCAGCACCCCGAAGACGATCAGCTGGCGGATGTCGAGCGCTCGCAGCACATAATCGATATTGGTCGTGCCGAAGGGGCCGGAGGCGGTCTTGCGGATGATGATGTCGTCATCGCCGGGGGTCAGCTCCTCGATCACCTGCGCCTCCCAGGAGCCGCGCGGGCAATTGATGAAGGAGGCCTTGTGATCCATGCCCCGGTCGCGCCCGTCCTTGGTCAGGCTCTC
>DATHQQ010000764.1:0-6233 GCA_035482595.1 Verrucomicrobiia bacterium | reverse complement strand
GAAGGGCAGGTCGACGGCTTCGTCCAGAGCGTCGGCACCGCAGCATCGCTGCGCGGGATCGCCGAGGCGCTCCGCCGCCGCAACGACGGGATCAGGGTCCATGCCGTGGAGCCGGCGGAATCCCCGGTTCTGTCGGGCGGCCCGACGGGCGCCCATAAGATCGATGGGATCGGTGCGGGCTTCGTCGTGCCGCTCTGGCGGGCGGATATCGCCGATCGGATCGAGCGGGTTTCAACAGAAGAGGCAAAGGCCATGGCCCTTCGGCTGGCACGGGAGGAAGGGCTCTTTGCCGGCACATCCACCGGCGCCAATGTCGTCGCCGCCCTCAGGTTGGCCGAAGGCCTGGCGCCCGATGCGACGATCGTCACCGTTATGTGCGATACCGGGATGAAGTATCTGAGCAAGTGACGGCGGTTTAAGTCCTTTGCCATAACTTGTTGGTCCGGCGGCGAGGGGCGGGCAAGCATCGCCCCGTGCCCTCGCCCCCGGCTGCCGACCGATCGGTTCCATATAGCCCGAGCCGATCCTTCTGCGGTACCTTCTGGCCTCTACGGCAGCGTCTCTACTCCGGCCCTTACCCGCATCTCCCTCCAACTGGCAAGTCCCATGCACACGATCTCTCCCCGTCTCGACGGCACCCAGCCGCGGCTGCGCATCACCGGCATCGATTGCCATGTCCTACTGGCGCCCGACTACGACCCTGCTTTCACCTCCTCGGCCCAGGACAGCCTGATCGTCGCCATCCATACCGATCAGGGGGTGACGGGAATCGGCGAATGCGACGCCAATCCCTGGATGGCCAAGGCCTGCATCGAGGCGCCCGGGACCCACACCATGGGGCTCTCCATCCGCGAGATGCTGATGGGGGCCGATCCCTTCGAGATCGGGGCGTTGTGGCAAAAGCTCTATCTTGGGACGGCCATGAACGGGCGGCGCGGCATGGTGATCCATGCCATGAGCGCCGTCGACATGGCGCTGTGGGATCTCTGCGGCAAGGCGCTGGGCATGCCGGTCCACGCGCTGCTGGGCGCCAAGCCGCGCGACTTCGTCACGCCCTATGCCTCGCTGCAGCCGGCGGGCCACCGCTTCGAGGAATATCGCGACGCGTTGGTGGAATCGGCCCTCAAGGCCAAGGCTCTGGGCTTCAAGGCGGTGAAATCAGAGGTCACCATGAACGGCCCCTATGCCCATGGCGGCATGAAGGAGAACTACGATCGCCATACGGAGGTGGTCGCCGCGGTCCGCAAGGCGCTGGGCCCTGAGATGGTCCTGATGGTCGACGTGCAATATCTCTGGGAGGATGCGGCGACCTGCCTCTCCGTGGTCAAGGACTGGGCCGAGTTCGATCTCTATTTCCTGGAGACCCCGATCTGGTCGGACAATGTCGAGGAGATGGCCAAGCTCGCGGAGGCCGCGCCCATGCGCATCGCCTTCGGCGAATGGCTCGCGACCCGTTACGAGTTTCGAGAGTTGATGGATATCGGCAAAGTGCAGGTGGCGCAGCCCGATGTCGGCCGTTGCGGGGGCATCGGCGAGGCGAAGATCGTCTGCGATATGGCGGCCGAGCGCGGGCGGATCATCGTGCCCCATTGCTGGAAGACGGGCATCTCCATCTCCGCCACCGCTCATCTCGCCTTCGTCACCCCGCATTGCAGCTTCATCGAATATCTCCCGCCCCAGCTCTGCCATGAGCGGCTCCGCCGGGAGCTGGCGCAGGAAGAGCTGGTGCTGGAAAACGGCGTCATCCCGCTGCCCAAGAAGCCCGGTCTCGGGATCGAGGTGGATTGGGAGGCCGTGCGCCGCTACACGGTTGCCTGACGGAGGCAAGTCCCCGCCGATTTCGGCCGTCTTGAATGCCAGGAGGATAGCCATGTCCGACATCTCGGTCTCGCCTGCCAAGACCCGATCTCCCGCAACGGCCGCTTCGCCGGCCAAGCTCCCTGCCAAGCGCCTGTCCGGCCGCATCGCTCTGGTGACCGGCGGGGCGCAGGGGATCGGCGAGGGCATTGCCCGGCGCTTCGCCACCGAGGGGGCAACCGTCGCCATCGCCGATATCGACCGCGGCCGGGCCGAAGCCGTGGTCGCAGCGATCATCGAGACAGGCGGCAAGGCTGCCGCCTTTACGGTCGATATCGGCGACGAAGGCTCCGTCGCGGCGCTCGCCCATGCGCTGGAGGCCGCCTATGGGCGCATCGACACGCTGGTCAACAATGCCGCCATCCTCGATGCCACCGCCATCGACGAATTGACTTTGGATCGCTACCGCGAGGTGATCGACATCAATCTCAACGGCGCCATTCTCGTTACCCTCGCCTTGCTGCCGCTGCTGCGCCTCGGACGGGCAGGGCCCTCGGTGCTCAATATCGCCTCCATCATGGGGCTGCGCGGCGCGCGGGATTCCCTGGCCTATTCCACCGCCAAGGGCGGCATCGTCAATTTCACCCGCGCGCTCGCCTGCGACCTCGCCGGCGACGGCATCCGGGTCAATGCCATCGCACCCGGCTTCATCGATACGCGCATGGCCATCCTGCCCGACGGCTCTGGCCATGAGCATGAGACCCAATGGTTCAAGGATGTCTATCTGAAGCACGGCCGCCTACCCCTGGGGCGCGCCGGCCAGCCGGCGGATATCGCGGGGCCCGCCTTTTTCCTTTGCTCGGACGACGCGCGCTATGTCACCGGCCAGATCTTGCTGGTGGACGGCGGCGTCTCCGCCACCTTCTGAGAGAAGGAATCCGCCATGAGCAAATCTCCCGCGCCCATGCACGCGACGGGCCTCGGCGCAGCAAAGATCCGTTCGATCGTCTCCGTGCCGCTGATGGGCGAGAGCCCGAAGGGCGGCTGGTCGAGCGAGATCCGGCCGGAGGATTCGGTGCATAGCCTGATTGCCGTCCATACCGATGCGGGGATCACCGGCCATGGCAGCGTCTTCACCAATGGCGGGCTGGTGGCGGCCGCCCTCAAGGTGCTGGCACCCCTCTATGAGGGAGAGAATGCGCTGGAGCCCGAGCGGGTCTCGGAGAAGCTGCATCAGAACAGCTTCTGGATGGGGCGCGGGGGTACGCTCACCCATGCCATCAGCGGCATCGATATTGCGCTCTGGGACATCCTGGGCCAGGCGACGGCCCAGCCGGTGGGCCGGCTGCTCGGCGGCACCTATCGCCGGCGCGTGCAGCCCTATTGCTCGCTCCTCATGGAGCAACCGGAGGCGATGGGCGAGGTGGTGGCGACATATCGCGATCGGGGATTCCGCGCTTTCAAGATCGGCTGGGGTCCCTTCGGCCGGGCGCTGGACAGCAAGCTGGACGAGGCCATCGTGCGCGCGGCGCGCGAGGCAGCTGGGCCCGCAGCCAAGCTCTTCGTCGATGCCGGGGCCAGCGATGCCTACTGGCCGCATGGGCTGAAATGGGCGCTGCGCACCGCGGAGATGCTGAAGGACTACGACATCGGCTGGTTCGAGGAGGCCCTCAAGCCCGATGCCCTCGAGGATTTCTGCACCCTGCGCCGCGCCAGCCCGGTGCCCATCGCCGGCGGGGAGGTGCTGACCCGGCGCCAAAGCTTCATCCCCTGGCTGGCCCGTGGCGCCTTCGACATCGTCCAGCCCGACGTCACCAAGGTGGGCGGCCTCAGCGAGCAGCGCCGCATCGCCTGGATGGCCTATGATTTCGGCGTCAAGTACATCGGCCATGGCTGGAACACGGCGCTGGGCGTCGCCGCCGACCTTCAGCTCGCCGCCGCCTTGCCGGATGTGGATCTCGTCGAGTTCATCGGCGGCAGCCCCTATGTCGACGGCATCACCGAAAAGCCCTTCGCCCTCGATGCGGAGGGCCATCTGGAGATCCCCGATCTGCCCGGTCTCGGCATCGCGCTCGATCGCGAGAAGCTCGCCCGCTACACGCCGGACCCCGCCCCGCTGTTCGGCTGAGACACGGAGGAGCTTCTCCTCCCGCCTGCCGGTGCCACTCTGTGCAGTTGTGTACAGAGCAGAGGCGTTCAACGGGGTATTGCAACCAATCCGGCAAGAATCCGTTTAGTTGGAAGACATCTCCGTGGGGAGAGTCCCCCTACGATGCACGCTAGCCTTGCAGCGGCGGGCGTCAGGGTCGTCCGGTCACCTTCCTCGCCAAGCTCATGCGTATCGTTCCCCAGCGTCCCCATGCGGCAGATAAACAAGGAGACTTAGAATGAAGCGCTCTCTACTGCTTGGCGCCGTCGCCGGCATGCTGCTGCTCGCGACTCCGAGCGTCCGAGCCGAGGACATTCCCTATGCGCCCTGGCAGGGACAAGCTCAGACCGGCACCATGTCGGAGCTGCTGAAGAACCTGCGCACCCTGATCGACAAGGCCGAGCGCGACAAGGCCGCCAATCCGCTCTTCCTCAAGGACCTTCGCACCTTGGCCGACCAATATGGGCCTGTCGTCGGCTGGCCGGTGAAGCTGCTCTATGACGACTTCCAGGATGGGCAGTACACCAGCAATCCCGCCTGGACGGTAACGGCTGGGGAATGGCAAGTCGCCAATGTAGGCAGCTCGCCGGCCTTGTTCAGTCGGGTTCGTCTTCCGAACGCCTCCGGCCAGACCTCGAACACGGCAGCAGACCTGCTCCTCAGTGTCCTGGGCGCGGTTGTGAACCAGCAAAACGATCAGAACCAGCAGAGCAACCAGAATCAGCAGAGCAACCAGGATCAGCAGGGGCAGAACCCGAGGGCCACGATCCTGACCCCCGTCGCCATCACAGACCAATTCTCGATCAAGCTCGTGATGCTCTCGGGCGGCGAGCGAGTCGGGCAGTTCAATTTCGGGCCCTTTGCGGGCAGGCGCGCCGATAGTTCCTACCAGATCACTTACGCCCCTGGCGCCGCGCACGGCTTGGTCCTCTCCCGCATAAGCGATCGCAGCTTCCAGACTTTGGCCAGCTCCAGCGGATCCGTCGATCTCGAGGACGGCAAATCGCATGTCATCGAATGGAATCGGGGTCCGGGCGGCAAGATGACCGTCAATCTCGACGGCAAGCTTGCCTTGCAGGCGACCGATGTGGCGGGCCACAAGCCTTTCACGGGCTTCGTGATGGTGAACACAGGCGGCAGTTACGGCGTTCGCTCGGTCGCCATCAACGGCGTGAAGCAATAGCGCCGCCTTGGATTCGGCTCGTGATGGCGCGGGTCTCCGGGTGGAGAGTCGCCCGAGGATTCGCCGCTTGGCAGGTGTCGCTGACCCGTCGCCTTCGGCAATCCCTCTGCGTAGATCGTCCGCAGCGTTCCCATGCGGCAGATGAACAAGGAGACTTAGAATGAAGAGCACTCTAGCGCTCGGCGCCGTCGCAGGCATGCTGCTGCTGGCGACCCCTGCCGCCCGCGCCGCGGATATTCCTTATGCCCCCTGGCAGGCGCAGGCCCAGACCGGCACCATGTCGGAGCTGCTGAAGAACCTGCGCAGCCTGGTCGACAATGCCGAACGGAGCAAGGCCGCCAATCCGCTCTTCCTCAAGGACCTTCGCGCCTTGGCCGACCAATATGGGCCAATCGTCGGCTGGCCGGTGAAGCTGCTCTATGACGACTTCCAGGATGGCGACTACACCAGCAATCCCCCCTGGACCGTCGTGGCCGGGCAATGGAATGTGGATAGGGTCGGCACCTCCAACGCCTTGTTCAGCCAAGTCTGTCGTCCGAACGCCTTCAGTAATAGCTCCAACAAGGCGGCTGATTCGCTCCTCGGTGACCTGGGAGCAACGCTGAACCAGCAAAACGACCAGCAGGACAACCAGAATCAGCAGATGCAACCCCCGCGGGCCACGATCCTGACACCCGTAGCCATTAGCGACCAGTTCTCCATCAAGCTCGTGATGATCTCGGGCGGCGAGCGGATCGGGCAGTTCAATTTCGGCCCCTATGCCGGTAAGCGCGCCGACAACTCCTATCAGCTCGCTTATGCGCCCGGCGCGGCGAGGGGCTTGTCTCTGTCCCGCATCAGCGATCGCCAGGTGCAAGTCCTCGCCACCTCCGTCGGATCCGTCGATCTGGAAGACGGCAAATCTCATGTCATCGAATGGAATCGCGGGCCGGACGGAAAGATGACCGTGGCTCTCGATGGCAAGCTCACAGTCCAGGCGACCGATGTCGGCACCCACAAGCCTTTCACGGGCTTCGTGATGGTCAATACCGGCGCCAGCTACGGCGTGCGGTCCGTTGCCATCAACGGCGTGAAGCAATAGCGCCGCCTTGGATTCGGCTCGTG
>DATHQQ010000763.1:0-10537 GCA_035482595.1 Verrucomicrobiia bacterium | reverse complement strand
CTCGGCAACATCCCCTTCCTGCGGGCGGTCAAGCCCTTCGAGCGGCCGCAGATGGCGACCGTCTTCCGCACCTATATCGACCTCTCCGATCTGCTGCCGGCCGCCCTCTATTCGGTGCTGCTCAGCTTCTTCGACATCCGTGTGGTGTTTCTGGCCGCGGGCCTATGGATGCTGGTGGCCGCCGCCGTCTCGCGTCATCTGCCGCGGAGCATGTGAACGGACATGACGAGGGCGATCGCATTGCCGCCGACGATCTCATGCGGCCCCGATTCCAGGCGGATCGTGTCGCCGGCCCCGGCCGCGAAGCCGCCTGCCGAGAGCGCGCCCTCGGCGCAATAGATCAGGAGCCAGCCGGAGTCGACGCTTCGCTCGACGGGGCGGCCATCGAGTCGCAAGGCTTCGGTCTTTCCTCGAGCGCGCTCGCGGTCGACCATCAGATTGAAATCGCGCACTGGGCCCGCGGCCAGGCTGCAGTGGCAATGCCAATCGCCGCTGAAGTCGAAGGGCTCGAAGCGCCTCAGGATTGCCTTCTCCGGCGCCGCCTCGAAGGCGAGCCGCATGCCCGCGCCCTCGATCAAGGTTATGGTCCGGTCGTAGCCGGGGAAGAGCGAGAAATCGCCGGAGGTCGCGACCTCGGCGATGCTGAGGCGCCAGAGGAAGTCGCCCTCTCCGGGCTCGCGCGCGATCTCACGGGTCATGCCCTGGCCGTTCTTCCAGGCCATGGCCCGATAGTCCGCCGCGCGAATCCTCATTTGGTGCCGAAGAGCCGGTCGCCCGCATCGCCCAGCCCCGGCAGGATATAGGCGTGATCGTTGAGGCGGTCGTCCAGCGCCGCGGCATAGACCTGCAGTTCGGGATGGGCGCCGCAGAGCACCTCGACCCCCTCGGGTGCGGCGACCAGAGCCAGGAAGCGGATGGCCTTGTCCGCCACCCCGGCCTTGTTCAGCACATCGACGGCCCCGGCAGCGGAATAGCCCGTCGCCAGCATGGGGTCGCAGAGGATGAAAATGCGCCCCTCCGGCTCCGGCAGCTTGACGAAATACTGCACCGGCCGCTTGGTCACGGGATCGCGGTAGAGCCCGACATGGCCGACCCGGGCCGAGGGGATCAGCTCGATCATGGCCTCGGCCATGCCGAGGCCGGCGCGCAGAATCGCCACCACGGCCACTTTCTTGCCGGCGATGGTGGGCGCATCCATCTCCTGCAGCGGCGTCTCGATGCGCTCCCGGGTCATGGGCAGGTCGCGCGTCACCTCATAGCCCATCAGGAGCGCGATCTCCTTCAGCAGCTGGCGAAAGAGGATGGTGGGGGTGCGCTTGTCGCGCATGATGGAGAGCTTGTGCTGGATCAGCGGATGATCGAGGACATGGAAATTCGGAAACTGGCTGAGCGGCGTTGTCATGGTTCCCCTCTGATCGTCCGGATTGCGGCTCGCCTTCTATACCGAAAGCCGTCACCTTCTATAACGAAAGCCTTACCTCCTTGCCCATCGCTTTCAGCGCCAGCAGCAGGCCCAGGGCTGCGATCGCCGCCATGACGAAGAAGCCATGGCCGCCGAGGGCCGCATAGAGGCTGCCGGTGGCCAGAGTGACGATACCCGTGGTCGCACCCACGGCGATGGCCTGGAGCATCTGGGCGCTGGCGGCGAGGCCGGGCGGCGTGTGGCGGGCGAGATAGTTCATGGCCGCGAGATGGGTCGCGGCGAAGCTGAAGCCATGCAGGCTCTGGACCACGCATAAGAGGGGCAGCCCGGTGCCGAGCGCTGCCAGCAGCCAGCGGATCAAGGCCGCGGCCGCGCCCATGACGAAAAGCTCGGGCCCCCGGAGACGCCGCAGCAGATTCTTGCCGGCCCAGAACAGCATGATCTCGGCGATGACCGATAGCGCCCAGAGCCAGCCGATGGTGCCCGCACCATAGCCGGCGGCCAGCCAATGGATGGTGCCGAAGGCATAGAGCAGGGCATGGGAGGATTGAATGGTGGCCGATGTCGCCAGCATCAGCAGGAAGCCGGGATCGGTCAGCAAGGACATCATGCCAGCCTCGCCGGCCCGGCGCCGCGGCAGTCGGGGCAGCAGGAAGGCAGCCCCCACCGTCATGACCCAGCCCGCCACGATGAGCTGCATGGTGAGCGGGGTGCCGTAATGCGCGATCGCGACCCCGCCCAGGGTGGCGGCGAGGACATAGGTCAGCGATCCCCAGAGCCGGATCCGGCCATAGTCGAAACCGCCGGCGGTCGCCGCCGACACCGCGAGGCTGTCGGTCAGCGGCCCCACGGCGGTGAAGACGAGACCCAGTGCCAGGCAGAGCACCAGCAGCCCGCCGAAGCCGTCGATGACGAGGAAGAGGGCGAAGCCCAGCAGGCTCGCCAGCGTGAGCAGGATCAGCGGCCGGCGCGCCTCGCCCCAGGCATCGGCGGCGCGGGCGATCAGCGGATTGCCGATGAGGCGCGAGATCTGGATGGCGCCCAGCAGATAGCCGATCTCCGCCGCCGTCATGCCCTTGCCCGCGAGATAGCTCGGCAGGAAGGGGATATAGATCCCGAGCGTCGGGAAGAAGGCGGCATAGAAGAGCGCGAGGCGCAGGGGCACAGGGATCGGATCGCGAGGGATGAGGAAGGTTGCAACTTATTCCTTCCGTCATCACGGCGAAAGCCGGGATCCAGGGGCCACAGATCTCGTCGCTTGCCCTGGATTCCCGCTTCCGCGGGAATGATGAGAGAAGAGGAAGCCGAGCACCGGGCAGAATCCCATGGACTCGGCTTACCCAGCAGGCCATATAGCCGGCCATCATGACCGCGCTGCCCTTCCTCAAGATGCATGGCCTCGGCAACGACTTCGTCGTCATCGACGCGCGCCGCCAGGCGGTCGCGCTGGATGAGGCGCAGACGCGGCGCATCGCCGATCGGCGCCAGGGTATCGGCTGCGATCAGCTGATCCTGATCGAGCCGGCGAAGAACCGCCTCGCCGATGCCTTCATGCGGATCCGCAATTCGGACGGCGGCGAGGTCGAGGCCTGCGGTAACGCCACCCGCTGCGTCGCCGATCTGCTGATGAAGGAGAACGGCAGCCGCCATGTGGTGATCGAGACCATGGTGGGGCTGCTCGATGCCGAGTCGGCCGGCAACGGGCTGATCAGCGTCGATATGGGGCCGGCGCGCCTCGACTGGCGGGAAATCCCGCTGGCCAAGGCCACGGATACGCTCCACCTCGATGTGTCCCTGGGCGCGCTCAAGGATCCGGTCGCGGTCAATATCGGCAATCCCCATGCGGTGTTCTTCGTCGATGACGCCGAGGCCGTGGATCTGACGGCGCTGGGCCCCGTGCTGGAGCGCCATCCGCTGTTTCCTGAGCGCGTCAATGTCGAGGTCGCCACGATCCTCGCGCCCGAGAAGATTCGCATGCGGGTCTGGGAGCGCGGTGTCGGCATCACGCGCGCCTGCGGCACCGGCGCCTGCGCCACCTTGGTCGCCGCCGCGCGGCGTAAGCTCACCGGCCGGCGCGCCGAGATCCTGCTCGACGGCGGCAGCCTCGAGATCGAATGGATGGCCGACAATCACCTGCGCATGACGGGGCCGGTTGCGGTCAGCTTCGCCGGCGAGCTGCCCTTGGGCGAAGCGGCGGCCCAAGTCCATGACCGAGTGAGGTCATGATCGAGCTCGTCTCCTTCGGCTGCCGCCTCAACGCCTTCGAGACTGAGGTCATGCGCGGCCATGCCGCCGCGGCCGGGCTGCGCCACGCCGTGGTGATCAATACCTGCGCCGTCACCGCCGAGGCGACGCGCCAGGCGCGCCAGGCGATCCGCAAGGCAAGGCGCCAGAATCCCGAGGCCCGCATCGTCGTCACCGGCTGCGCCGCCCAGATCGATCCCGCCGGCTTCGCCGCCATGCCCGAGGTGGACCAGGTGCTGGGCAATGAGGAGAAGCTCCGGCGCGAGACCTTCACGCGCCTTGCCGCCGGCGATCTCCCGCGGATCGAGGTCGCCGATATCATGACGGTGACGAAGACCCCGGCGAGCGCGGTCGAGGCCGTCGAAGGACGCCCCCGCGCCTTCCTCCAGATCCAGCAGGGCTGCGATCACCGCTGCACCTTCTGCGTCATCCCCTATGGGCGCGGCAACAACCGCAGCCTTCCCATGGGCGAAATCCTGACTCAGGCCCGCCGGCTGGTGGAGGCGGGCGTCAAGGAGATCGTGCTGACCGGCGTCGACATCGGCGGCTATGGCGGCGATCTGCCGGGCCGCCCGCCGCTGGGCCAGATGGTGCGCCGTTTGCTGCGCCAGCTGCCCGAGCTGGCGCGGATGCGCCTCTCCTCCATCGATCCGGTGGAGATCGACGAGGATCTCTGGCGCCTCATCGCCGAGGAGCCGCGGCTGATGCCCCATCTCCATCTCTCCTTGCAGGCGGGCGACGATCTGATCCTGAAGCGCATGAAGCGCCGCCACAGCCGCGCTCAGGCCGTGGCCGCCACTGCACGGGCCCAGACCCTTCGCCCCGGTATCGCGCTGGGCGCCGATCTCATCGCCGGATTTCCGACGGAGACCGAGGCCATGTTCGAGCGCAGCCTGGCGCTGATCGAGGATTGCGGCCTCGCCTTCCTGCATGTGTTTCCTTTTTCGGCCCGCACCGGCACGCCGGCGGCGCGGATGCCCCAGCTCCCCATGGCGCTGCGGCGCGAGCGCGCCCGGCGGCTGCGCGCCGAGGGGGCCGCGGCGGAGGCCCGCTTCCTCGCCCGCCAGAGGGGGCGGCTGGAACAGGTGCTGATTGAGCGTCCGGGACGCGGCCATGGCGAGAGCTTCGCCGAGGTCGAGACCGACGGCGGCCTGCCCGGCGAGATCCTGGCACTGCGCATCACCGGCACAAGCGGCCGGCGCCTTGTCGGTCGACAACACCTCTCTCAGCCGGCTGCATGACCGAGAAGCGTGGTTGGCTCGGCCGGCTCGCCGCCGGTCTCAAGCGTACCTCCTCGCGCCTCAGCGAGGGCATCGCCGGCATTTTCGTCAAGCGCCGCCTCGACAAGGCGACCCTGGCCGAGCTCGAGGATCTGCTGATCTCCGCCGATCTCGGCCCCGCCACCGCCGCCAAGCTGGTGGAGGAGCTGGGCCGCGGCCGCCTCGACAAGGAAATCGGCGAACAGGAGATCCGCGAGATCCTGTCAGAATCCATCGCCAAGCTGCTGGAGCCCGTGGCCAAGCCCCTGATCCCCGATCCCGCCCATAAGCCCTTCGTGGTGCTGGTGGTGGGGGTGAACGGCAGCGGCAAGACCACGACCATCGGCAAACTGGCGCAATTCCATCGCGAGGCGGGCCGGCGCGTCGTGCTGGCGGCGGGCGACACCTTTCGCGCCGCCGCCATCGAGCAGCTGAAGATCTGGGGCGAGCGCACCGGGGCCACCGTCATCGCCGGCGAGCCCGGCGCCGATCCCGCCGGGCTTGCCTATGACGCACTGGTGCAGGCGCGCGCGGAGGGTGCCGATCTGCTGCTGGTCGACACCGCCGGGCGGCTGCACAACAAGGCCAATCTCATGGCCGAGCTCGCCAAGGTGATCCGGGTCCTGAAGAAGCTCGACCCGACGGCGCCCCATGAATGCCTGCTGGTCCTCGACGCCACCGTGGGTCAGAACGCCCATCAGCAGGTCGAGACCTTCGGCAATCTGGTGCAGGTGAGCGGGCTGGTGGTCACCAAGCTCGACGGCACGGCCCGGGGCGGCGTGCTGGTGGCGCTCGCCCAGCGCTTCGGCCTGCCGGTGCGCGCCATCGGGGTCGGCGAGCGGGCCGATGATCTGCGGCCCTTCGAGGCCGACAGCTTCGCCCGCTCGCTGCTGGGGCTTCCGGCCGAGTGATTCTGAGGTCAGACTGGGACCCTGCCTCCCCAGCCTGATCGCACCCTCCTCTTGGTCTCACCCATCCTCATCATCCTGCTCGTGCTTCTGGCGGCCGTTCTCCATGCGGCCTGGAATGCGCTGGTCAAGATCGGCGGCGACCGCAAGCTGATGACGGCGCTGGTGGCGCTGATGAGCGGCCTCGTCTGCCTGCCGCTGCTGTTCTTCGTCGTGCCGCCGGATCCGGCGAGCTGGCCCTTCATCCTGGGCTCGGTCGTCATTCATATCGGCTATTACTACGGCCTCTCCGAGATGTACGAGACAGGCGATTTCAGCCTGGTCTATCCGCTGGCCCGTGGGCTTTCGCCGCTGCTGGTGGCCATCGTGGCCTCGGCGACCGCGGGCGAGATCCTCGACGTCTGGCAGATGCTGGGCGTGACCCTGGTGTCGCTGGGCATCGCCAGCCTCGCCTTCGGGCGCGGCTGGCCGCGCGGGGATCACGCAAGATCGATCCTCTTCGCCGGCTTCACCTGCCTCACCATCGCGGCCTATAGCGTGACCGACGGCTTCGGGGTGCGCCATGCCGGCTCCAGCCTCGGCTATATCGCCTGGCTCTTCGTCATCGATGCCTTTCCCTTCCCGCTCATCATGGCGCTGCGGCGAGGCCCCGCCCTTGCCGCTTACGTCAGGGGGAACTGGCCGACCGGACTGGGTGCGGCGGCCATGTCGGCGCTGGCCTATGGAATCGTCATCTGGGCCATGGACCATTCGGCCATGGCCGGGGTGGTTAGCCTGCGCGAGAGCAGCGTCATCTTCGCCGCCGCCATCGGCGCCCTCTTCATGGGCGAATCCTTCGGCCGCTGGCGCATCGCCGCGGCGGTCACAGTGACGATTGGGAATATCCTGATCCACCTCTAGGGTGAAGGTCGTTTCAGATGGAAGAGAGAGCGAGCGAATTGGTCACGGACCGATCTATGTGCGCGGGCAGATTCAGAAATTGCCGAGCTCTCCCGGCGGATTCATCTGCACGGGGTAATGCGCCTGCCCTTCGCCAGCGCGGTAGTGCTCCAGGGCCCAGCGCACCGAGGGGAAGGCGAGGTCCGGCCAGGGGATCGCGGGCCAGTCGAACAGCCCGACCTCGGCGCTCTCCGGCCCGGCCTCGACCGCCGGCGATAACAGGCGGGCGATATAGATGAGCTGGACCTGGGAGAGCCGGGGAATGTTGTAGACGGCGAGCAGCCGCTCGATCTCGATGCTGGCCCGGGCCTCTTCCCAGGCCTCGCGCTTGGCACCCTCGAGACTGGTCTCGTTCAGCTCCATATAGCCCGCGGGCAGGGTCCAGAAGCCGCTGCGCGGGTTGATGGCGCGCCGGCAGAGCAGGATCTTGTCCTCCCAGCGGCAGACCGAGCCGACCACGACCTTGGGATTCTCATAGGCGATGAAGCCGCAGTCGCGGCAGACGAGACGCAGCTGGCCATCCCCGTCGGGAATCCGGCGCTCGAAGGCATGGGTCGCGCCATGCTTCCCGGCCGGTTCAGCCCCCCGTGGCTCCTTGCCCTCGTTCATGGTGCCAATCTGAGCCGCCGGCCCCGGGCTGACAAGGCCGGCCCGGGAGGAGCAAAAATCCGACAATAGCCCTGCGTGCAAAGCGGTTGCGCCCGACCCTGTCGTGTTGCATCTTCCCGGGCCTCCGTCGGGCGCCGGCACTGGGATGCCGGCCAGCCCGTCTCCAATGTCGAGCCGGAAGAGACCGCCATGACCTATGTCGTCACCGAAGCCTGCATCAAGTGCAAATACATGGATTGCATCGAGGTCTGCCCGGTCGATTGCTTCTATGTCGGCGACAATATGCTGGTGATCCACCCCGACGAATGCATCGACTGCGGGGTCTGCGAGCCGGAATGCCCGCCCGAGGCGATCAAGCCGGATACCGAGGCCGGCATGGATCAGTGGCTGGAGGTTAACCGAAAGTATTCGGAGAGCTGGCCGAATATTACCCGGAAGGGCGAACCCCCCACCGACGCCGAGCAGTGGAAGGGCGTTGACGACAAATTTACCAAATATTTCAGCCCGAATCCGGGAAAACCATAACTATTGCAATAAATTGGCCGATTCATTGAATCTGGCCGCAAAATCTGTTACTATCCTGCCACAGTGGTTGTCCCGCTCGGGTCGGTCACT
Organism: Verrucomicrobiia bacterium; assembly: GCA_035482595.1. Taxonomy (GTDB): domain Bacteria; phylum Pseudomonadota; class Alphaproteobacteria; order Dongiales; family Dongiaceae; genus DASXQK01. The sequence goes on along the minus strand of DATHQQ010000763.1, from coordinate 2,540 downwards.
GGTCTGAGCACATCATTCGGGCGGTTTGCGCCCGGCTTCGTATCAGGGGCACGAGGCGGCTTGGCCCGGCTATGCCGACGCCAAGCAGGTCTCGGATTGTGCCTGGAGGCAGGCCCGGCCGGCGCCGTGAAGGCCGGTCGGCAGACGGTAGAGCGCGGGTCGGAGAACGGTCAACCGTTCCGGCCGAGGGCGCAAGGCAAAGGTTGGTATGAAGGCGTCCACTTCGAAAATCAGAACGAAAGCGAAGAAGATCGTGAGCAAGGATATCGGATTTCGCAAGGGTGACTTCGTGGTCTATCCGACGCATGGCGTCGGCCGCGTCCTCGGCGTCGAGACGCAGGAAATTTCGGGCCACAGCCTGCAGGTCATCATCATCAATTTCGACAAGGACCGGATGACGCTGCGCGTGCCGGTGGCGAAGGCCAAGAACTCCGGCCTGCGCCGACTGTCGACCCGCAAGATCATGGATACAGCGCTGGCCACCCTCAAGGGCCGCTCCCGCATCAAGCGGGCCATGTGGAGCCGCCGCGCCCAGGAATACGAGGCGAAGATCAACTCCGGCGATCCGGTCTCCATCGCCGAGGTGGTGCGCGACCTGCATCGCAACGCCGATCAGCCCGATCAGTCCTATAGCGAACGGCAGATCTATCAGGCGGCTCTCGACCGCTTGGTGCGCGAGCTGGCCGCCGTCGAATCGATCGACGAGACCGCGGCGACCCAGAAGCTCGAGCAGCTGCTGAAGGCGGCCTAAGCCCCGCTTCGTCGCTCGACCCCTGTTGTCCAGGAAGCGCACGCTGATTTCAGCGAACGCTTTGCCGCGAGCATGACGACCCGCCTGCCGAAGGGCGCTATGATAGGGCGCGCGGCAGAGGAGCGGGTTTCGGCGTGAGCAAGGATCAGGACAAATTCGCCGTGCTCCACAGCGCCCGGCGGGTCTGGGCGGTGGCCGCCATCCATGGCGAGGCGGCGCGCCTTGCCCGGCTGCAGGCCGCCCTCGAGCGGCGCTTCGCGCCGGGCGACCGGCTGGTCTACCTCGGCAATTTCCTCGGCCGCGGCCCGCAGATTCGCGAGACCCTCGACCTGCTGCTCGATTTCCGCCGCCGGCTTCTGGCCCGGCCGCTGAGCTTCGCCTATGACATCGCCTTTCTGCGCGGGGGTCAGGAGGAGATGTGGCAGAAGCTGCTGCAGATCCAGTTCGCGCCCAATCCGCGCGAGGTGCTGGGCTGGATGCTGAACCAGGGCGTCGGCGCCACGCTCGCCGCCTATGGCGGCGATCCGCGCCAGGCGGAAATCGCAGTGCGCGACGGGGCGCTCGCGGTTACCCGATGGTCGAGCGGCCTGCGCGGCGCCATGCAGGCCCAGCCCGGCCACTACCAGCTCATGGCGGCGCTCCGCCGCGCCGCCTATACCGACGATCATCGCCTGCTCTTCGTCTCGGGCGGCCTCGATCCCGAGCGCCCGCTCTCGGAGCAGAACGACAGCTTCTGGTGGGGCGGGACCGGCTTCTCCCGCTTCGACCAGCCCTATGGCGATTTCGTACGCGTCGTGCGCGGCCACGACCGCAGCCAGGGCGGCCCCGCCAGCGGCCCCTACAGCGCCACCATCGATGCCGGCTGCGGCTATGGCGGACCGCTGATGGCGGTCTGCTTTCTAAGCTCCGGCGATGCCGATGATTTGATCGAGGCGTGATCCAGCCTGCCCTTATCGTCCCCGTGTCCCTAGTCTGAAATTCGGCGCGCCAAATCTCGGTGGCCGCGGGACACAGAGCCTTGAGGCGCGTGGCCTGCTTATCCCAGAAATTCGATAGGAATTTCTGGGGCAGGACACGAGGCATAGCTAAGGGAGCTACTGACCATGGCTGGCAACAACCACGGGTCGCTGGATCGAGCCGACATGCGCTTCATCCGGCGCTGCATGAAAGCCCCGCTGCTGTCGCGCGACCGCGAGCAGGAACTTGCCCTGGCCTGGCGCGACCGTCACGACCAGGGCGCGCTGCATGAGCTGATCCTGGCTTATTCGCGGCTGGTGGTGGCCGCGGCCGTGCGCCTGCGGGGCTATGGCCTGCCGCCGGGCGATCTCATCCAGGAAGGCAATATCGGCCTGATGGAGGCGGCGACCCGCTTCGATCCCGATCGCGCCATCCGCTTCTCCACCTATGCCGGCTGGTGGATCCGCGCCGCCATGCAGGATCACATCCTGCGCAACTGGTCGATCGTGCGCACCGGCACCACCGCCGCGCAGAAGAGCCTGTTCTTCAATCTCCGCCGGCTTCGGGCGCGCCTGGCCGATCCCTCGCGGCTGACCATGAGCGAGGGCGAGCTCGACCGCATCGCCGAGGCCCTCGGCGTGGCGCGGGCCGAGGTCGCCGCCATGGAGCAGCGCCTGGCCGGAGGCGATTCTTCCCTCAACGCCCTGATCGGCGAGGAGGGCGAGGACAGCTGGCAGGATCTGCTGGCCGATACCCGCCCCACGCCGGAGGAAGCGGTGGGCGACGCCCATGACGAGGATCTGCGCCGCGGTTGGCTGTTCAGCGCGCTGGG
>DATHQQ010000762.1:0-2428 GCA_035482595.1 Verrucomicrobiia bacterium | reverse complement strand
CGACTTCGGCCAGTCCGACTTCTCCGGCCTGCTCGACTATCTCTGCGAGGCCGCCGGCATCGAGAAGCCGCGGCTGAAGACGGCGAAGAGCAGGGCGGCGGAGTAACCCCCGCTCTCTCCATCGTCATCCCCGCGAAAGCGGGGATCCAGGGCAACAGGTCAGATGCCGAGCATGAGGCCCTGGATTCCCGCTTTCGCGGGAATGACGGAATTAAGGAAGCGTCTATCCCTCGCGAAAGGCGTAGCTGTAGCCGCTGAGCGCCGGCACGCCGCCGAGATGGACATAGAGCAGGCGCGTGCCGGCCGGGAAGCGGCCGGCGCGGACCATCTCGATCATCGCCTGCATGGATTTGCCTTCATAGACCGGATCGGTCACCAGGCCTTCGAGGCGGGCGGCGAGCCGGATCGCCTCCAAGGTCTCCGCCGAGGGAATGCCATAGGCGGGGTGAGCGTAATCCTCGATCAAGGTGATATCCGCGTCGGCGACGGCGCGCGTCACGCCGAGTTTCTCGGCGGTCTGCTCGGCGATCTTCTTCACCATGGCCCGGGTGGCGGCAGGCTTGGCCGTGATGTCGATGCCGACGACCTGACTGGCGCGGCCCTCCTCGGCGAAACCCACCACCATGCCGGCCTGGGTGCTGCCGGAGCCGGACGCGGTGAGAATGGTATCGAAGCGGATACCGAGGTCGCGCTCTTGCGCCCGCAGCTCCTCGGCGAAGCCGGCATAGCCGAGACCGCCCAGGGGATGGTCGGAGGCGCCGGCGGGAATCCCGTAGGGCTTGCCGCCGGCCCGGCGCACCGCCTCCACGCCCTTTGCCCAGCTCTCCCTGAGGGCAATGCTGAAATCCTCATGGGAGAATTCGATCGCCGCCCCCAGGATGCGGCTCAGCTGGATATTGCCGACCCGGTCATAGACGCCGTCCGGCCAGTCGACCCAGCTGCCTTGGATCAGATGGCATTTGAGGCCGAGCTTGGCGGCCACTGCCGCCACCTGGCGCGTATGGTTCGACTGCACCCCGCCGATGGAGACCAGCGTGTCGCAGCCCTGGGCCAGGATATCCGGCACCAGATATTCGAGCTTGCGGATCTTGTTGCCGCCGAAGGCAAGGCCGCTGTTGCAATCCTCGCGCTTGGCCCAGATCTCGACCTTGCCGCCGAGGTGCGCCGAGAGACGCGGCAAAGGCTCGAGCGGCGTCGGCCCGAAGGTGAGCGGGTGACGGGGGAAGCGGGCGAGATCCATGTTCCTACTCCATAGTGGCCGGTAGAGCCGCCGGCACCTCGCAACCGGTCGCGCAGCAGCGCCCCGGTTGGCGCGACAGGCGCCGGCCCTCGTCAAGAACGCCGCGATCCAGGAGATGCTCGACCACGGCACGGCGATCGGCGATCGGGTAGTTCCGCCAGATCTCGCGCTTCATCGCCTCGGGCGAGCCGCCGCCATGGAGGGAGATGACCGAATACCAGCCGGCCTGATGGGAGGCGGTCAGATCCTCCATCAGCCGGGCCAGTTCCATGCGCCGCGCCGCCGGGATATCGGCCCGGCCCGCCAGCACCGCGGCGAGCGAGGCCGCAGTCTCGGGATTGTGGTCCTCCGCCGGACCGGGCAGCGCCACCACCAGCCCGCCGGAGACCTCATGGGCCAGGCGATGCATGTCGTAGATCTGGGTTGAGAGCAGCAGCTTGCCGACATTGGCGAAGACCGAGTCCGGCGTCAGATTGCCAGCCATGCCCGCCGTGCCATAGACCGAGGCCGCGACACCGCAGGCATAGAACCCCTCGACGATCTTGATCAGCTCGACCATGGAATCGCGGATATGGCCATGGCGGTCTGGATCGAGGCCATTGGCCTCGATCATCAAGGCAGCAGCCCCGATCAGCAGATCGCCGAAGCCGGCGCGGGCGCCGATGCAGGAATGGCGGTGATGGGTGGCATAGGTCGCGGTGAGATGGCCGCCCGCCTCGCATTCCCCGGCAAGGAAGACCCGCTCATGGGGCACGAAGACGTCGTCGAACAACACGACGGCCACCGACTGTCCGTATTTGGCGGAGAATTTCGCCGCGGCCTCGCCCGGCCTTCCGGCGGGCTTGGCGATCATGGTGATGCCGGCTGCATCCACCGGCACGGCACAGCAGACCGCGCAGGAAGCATCCGCCGGCAGATGGGTCCGGCAGGGTATGACCAGGAGCTCATGCATATAGGGCGCGCCGGTGACGATGGCCTTGGCGCCGCGGATGACGATGCCATCGGCGCGGCGCTCCCTGATATGGAGATAGACATCGGGATTGGCCTGCGCGCCCGGCCGCTTGGAGCGATCGCCCTTGGCATCGGTCATCGCGATGCCGAGCGCCAGATCCTCGTCCTGGACATGCTGGAGATAGCCGAGGAAACGCTGATGATACGCGCCACCCGACGCTTCGTCCGCCAGCCGGC
>DATHQQ010000761.1:0-8135 GCA_035482595.1 Verrucomicrobiia bacterium | reverse complement strand
CGCCTCGAAACCATGCTTTGACTAACCCGCCGGATCGGTACATAACGGCACCACTTACGCCAGCGATCCGACGCCAATCCGCCGTGCCAATGACCGGATCGGGTGGGTGCTTGTTTCTACCCGAAAAGCTGGCCGCTTTCGGCATCTCGTTTCCGGACACTCGGACAGTCCGAAGAGCGTCCCTTTGCTCGCGCCAGTTTGAGGATTGCTTGACGAAGCTGGATCTGAATTCCCCGATCGCGCCCAGGCTTCAGGCACTGCCGATCTCTCCGGCAGATCCGATTCCTGCGTCCGATCGCGACGGATCCCAGATCGCTCAGAGAGTGAAGCTGAAGACCGATACCCTGATCGGCTTTATCCTCTGCCACTCCCTCGCCCTCTTGGCACTGTTCCCCTGGTTCTTCAGCTGGACCGGCGTGGCCCTCCTGGCCGTGGGCATGTATGTCTTCGGCGTTCTCGGGATCAATGTCGGCTTTCACCGCCTGCTCGCCCATCGCAGCTTCTCCTGCCCGCGCTGGCTCGAGCATAGCCTCGCTTTCCTCGGGACCTGCAGCCTGCAGTTCTCGCCCGCCTTCTGGGTCGCCGTCCACCGCCGCCACCATCGCTTCGCCGATGAGGAGCGCGATCCGCATTCGCCGCTCAAGAGCTTCTTCTGGGCCCATTTCGGCTGGCTGCTGGTGCGCACGCCCGATATGAGGCCGGGCGTGATGACGGAGCGCTATGCGAAGGACCTCATGCGCGACCCGTTCTACGCCATGATCGAGCGGCGGAAGAACTGGATGAAGATCACCTTTCTCTCCTGGGTCGCCTTCTTCGTCCTGGGCTTCGCCGGCGACCTGCTGGCAGGCGCCACTTTCAGCCAGGCGTTTCAGCTGGGCGCCAGCCTCTTCATCTGGGCCGGCGCGCTGCGCACGGTGCTGGTCTGGCACACCACCTGGTCGGTCAATTCCGTGACCCATATCTGGGGCTATCGGAATTACGAGACGCCGGACCGCAGCCGCAACAATCCGATCGTCGGATTGCTCGCCGCGGGCGAAGGCTGGCACAACAACCACCACGCCGCCCCCACCTCGGCGCGCCATGGCCATAAATGGTGGGAGATCGATCTCGCCTGGATGACGATCCGCGCCCTGATGGCATTCGGCCTCGCGACGGAGGTCATCCTGCCGGCCCCGACCCTCTCGGCCAGCTACAAATAGCGCCCTAGAGCAAGATCGGGTCAGCTTGAATCAAGCTGACCCGTGAATCTTGCCCTGCTTAAATGATTAGAGCCTGATTCACGTCTCAAGCCGTTTCGGCTTGAGATGATCAGGCTCTCGGCCGACAATCGCAATTTTGGGCTAGACTGCGGGGAGCATCGAGGATGCACCTGCGGGGGCCGATCATGCGCCGTATATTGCTCGCTCTGTTTCTCATCGGCGTCTTTTCGCCCGAGCTAGGTGCCGAAGATGCCACGGCCCGCTACGAGGCCCTGGTCAAGATCGCCCTGCAGGGCGACCAGCCCGTCGACTGGCAGGCCCTGCGGTTCGCCTATGCCGAGACGCCGGGCTTCGACCCGCTCGGCGCCGTGACCGCCGACAAGCGCAAGAAAATGTTCGCCGCCTATGCGGCCCGGGACTATGCGACCGCGCTCGCCGAGGCCCAGCAAATTCTCGGTGAAAACTATACGGACATCGCGGCCCATATGATCAGCGACTACGCCTATCACTATCTCGGCGACGATACCCGCGCCCGCCAGCAGGGCGATATCGCGATCGCCCTGCTGAAGTCGATCCGGACCGGTGATGGGCACACGCCGGCGGCCGCCCTCACCGTGATCTCGGTGACGGAGGAATACGACTTTCTGCACTATCTGAAATACGAGCCCCGGCAGCAGGCCCTGATATCGCAGGGCGGGCATTCCTACGACCGGTTCGAGGTCGAACGCGACCAGCAGTCCTATAGCCTCTACTTCCTGGTCGATCGCGTGCTGGCCGCCGAGGCCGCGCTCTTCAAGCCGAAGCCCTGACGTGCCGGCGACATGACCGTGCCTAAAGGGAGCCGATCCAGCTCGAGCGGCTGATCACCTGCCGCGCGGTTTCCAACACGGCGTCGACGGTTCGCCCCGCCCTGTCGAACTGGTAGGCGCCGAACAGCCGCGGCCGGCCGAGCTGCGGCTGGGCCCGCAAGATCCGCAGGCCGCCGGCGCCGCTGCGCCGCGGCAGGATCGCCGTCGGCAGCAGGCTGACGCCCGCCCCCGCCATGGTCAGCCGCAGGATCACCGACAGGCTGTTGCAGGTGCTGAGCCGGGCGACCTCGAGCCCGGCGGTGGAGAACCATTCCCGCAGCAGCGTCATCAGATTGGACGGCTCGGGGTTGGTGAAGATCTCATGGCGGAGCAGATCGCCGGGCCGGATCGGCCTGTCGGGGAGGCGGAGCCGGGAGCTGGCGACCCAGGCGCATTCAATGGTGCCCAGCGGCTCCCGCCCGACATGCGCCTTCACCTCGGGATCCGCCAATATCGCGATGTCCAGCTCGCGATCGTTCAGTCGCTGGCTGAGCACGCTGCTGTTGTCGATGGTGAGCGCCACACTGAGATCGGGGAATTGCTTCCTCAGCGAGGCGAGAAGGCTCGGCATGCAGGTGAGGCCGAAGCTGTCGGGGGCACCCAGCCGCAGCCGGCCGCGCAGCGGATCGCCGAGCGCGGTCTTCATCTGCAGCTCCTCCGCCAAGCCGACCATCCGTTCGGCCTGGGGCAGCAGATGGCGGCCCTCGGTCGTCAGGCGCACCTGGCGGCCGGCGCGCTCGAAGAGCCTGAGGCCCAGCGCCTCCTCGAGCCCGCGGATGCGCAAGCTGACGGTGGGCTGGGTGAGGTTCAGGCGCGTCGCCGCCGCATGGAAGCCGCCGAGGCGGGCGATCCAGTAGAAGGCTTCGAGCTGATTCAACGTGGCACGCATCGATAGGAAAACCCTATCGAAATTGCGCGGTTATTTCAATTTGTTCCAATCGACCGCGACCCCTAGCCTGGGCTCGAGCGGCACCGAAACGGATGCGGCCGCCGGCCGCGCCGGGATGCCGAAGCCAACGGGGAGAGCAGAGAATCATGAACCGACCGAGAAACTTGTGGATCACCGCCGCCTGGCTGGCGCTGGCCGTTGCCGTGGCGCCAGCGGCGAGAGCCGAGGACACGACGCTGACCGTCTGGAGCCATGAGGCCGACGAGCCGGCCAAGGTGGCGCTCCGCGAGCAGGCGGCGCGCAATCTCGAAGCGAGCCATCCCGGCGTCCATGTCAAGATCACCTGGTATGAGAAGGACGGGCTCTACACGGCGCTCCGGACCGCGCTCCCCGCCGGCCAGGGGCCGGATATCTTCTATCTCGAGCCGGACCAGACCGAATACATCACCAACGGCTACATCATCCCGCTCGACAATCTGGTGAACTGGAACAACATCTATGAATGGGCGCGCCAGGTCTGGACCCATGACGGCAAGACATGGGCCCTGCCGGAGGAGGCCTATACCGACGAGCTCTATTACAACAAGGACAGGCTCTCGAAGCTGGGCGTCGCGCTGCCCGCCAGCGACCAGTTCGACCAGACGCAGTTCCTCGATCTGGTGAAGAAGGCGCGCGCGGCCGATATGACGCCGATCGCACAGGGCGTGGGCGACCGGCCCTATCCCGGCGCCTATATCCTCGCCGAGGCGCTGCTGCGCAAGCTGGGCCTCGACGATTACGGCAAGCTGCTCACCGGCAAGCTTTCCTTCGAGGATCCGCGTGTCGTCGCCGTCTTCACCTGGGTCAAGCAGTTGGTCGACGCCGGCGCCTATCCGAAGAACTTCATGACGCTGAAGCTCGGCGAGTCCCACCACTATTTCTACCAGAAGCCCGGCTCGCTCATGTTCCCCATGGGCAGCTTCTACACCGGCCGTGCCTTCGTGCCGGTGGATCAGGGCGGCCAGGCCGTGGACTTCCCGATCGGCATCATGCAGTTCCCTGCCATGGATGCCGCGGCCTGCAACGAGTGCAAGACGGTGGCGGTGGGCGCCAGCTTCGCCATCAATGCCGCGAGCAAGCATCAAGATCTCGCGGCCGCCTATCTCAATGAGCTGGCGACCCCGGCGATGGGCAAGCGCTGGATCGAGACGGTCTACCTGCAGACCGCCGTCAAGACCGGCGACATCCAGTTCACCGGGCCCTACGCCGCCTATTTCACAGAGCTCATGGATCGCCAGAAGGGCGCCAAGTACTTCACCGGCATGCCGGTCGATATCCTGACCGGCCAATGCAAGGACAGCTTCGTCCAGGTCATGAACAAGGCCTTCCCCGGCGGGCTGCTCAGCGTCGACGAGGCGGTGAAGATGATGAACCAGGGGTGCTACAAGGGATAGCCTCGCTTTTCCCGGCCAAGGCCGGCGCCGGGCGGCAACCCCGCCCCGCCGGCCGTTGCTCCCCGCTTCGACGTCCAGCAACCGGTGATCCCCATGGCGGCCGAGACTGCCCTTACCCAGCCTGTTGCCGCCCCCAGCGGCGCCTCGGTCGTGGGCTCGCATCAGGCCTCGCGCGCCACCATCGCCGCTTTCCTCGCCCCCGCGCTCATCATCTTCGCTGGCTTCACGCTCTATCCGGTGTTGCGCACCTTCTACAACAGCGTCCATGTCATCGGGCCGCATAACGTTGCGACCTTCGTCGGTGCTCAGAACTTCTCCGAGATTTTGACCCACGATCCCGTCTTCTGGCGCGCGGTCGGCAATACGGTGGCCTTCACCATCGTCGGCACCATCGCCGATGTGCTGGGGGGCCTGCTGCTGGCGCTCTGCCTCTTCGCCCGTCCGCCCTTCGCCCGCAGCTTGCGCATCATCTGGTTCACCCCCGTGTTGATGTCCTATGTCGTGGTGGGCATCATCTGGGTCTGGCTCTACGACTACGACTGGGGGTTCATAAATCTCGCCTTGCACTGGCTCGGCCTCGGGGCCTTCGAGCAATCCTGGCTCGGCGATCCTTCCACCGCCCTATGGGCGGTCCTCGTCACCCATCTGTGGAAGTGGTTGGGCTTCAACATGATCATCTGCCTGGCAGCGCTCTATGCCCTGCCCGGCGAGGTGCTGGGCGCGGCCGAGCTCGATTCCTGCGGCTGGTTCGCCAAGCTGGTCTACATCATCATCCCGATGCTGCGCCCGACGCTGGTCAACCTGCTGGTGCTCTCCTTCATCGGCAAGATGATGATGTTCGACCTGGTCTGGATCATGACCAACGGCGGGCCCCTGTGGTCGACCGAGACGGTCTCCACCTATGTCTATAAGCGGGCCTTCGACTGGAACACCTTCGATCTCGGCTATCCCTCGGCCATCGCCGTGCTCTGGTCGGTCATGATCATCGCCTTCGTGCTGCTGATGACCCGGCTGCTGCGCCAGCGCGACAGGCTGGAGTTCTGAGCATGCTGTCCCGCCTGGGAAAGCAGCATGCCTGGGGGCTCTGGCTCGGCCATCTGCGCCGCTCGCCGCTGCTGCTGTTCCTGATCCTCTATACGGTCGTCACGGGCGGCCCTTTCCTCTGGGTGGCATCGATGTCGCTCAGGACCACGCCGGAGATCTACGACAGCCCCTATGCCCTGCCCAGCCCGGCGCATTGGGGCAAATTCCTCGATGCCTGGACCGTATCGAAATACGGCACCTATTTCTGGAACAGCCTGATCGTGGTCGGCAGCGCGGTGCTGCTGCTGACCATCTTCGGGTCGATGGCCGCCCATTGCCTGGCGCGCTTTCGCTTCCGCGGCAGCCGTGCCGTACGCCTGGCCATTCTCAGCGGCATGATCCTGCCGCCGCAGCTGCTGATCCTCTCGCTGTTCCAGATCCTGCTGCAATTCGGGCTCTACAATTCCTTGCCCGGCCTCATCGTCGCCTATGTGGCGACCCAGCTTGCGATGACCGTCTATATCCTCGAAGGATTCTTCGCCCAGCTCCCGCAGGACCTGTTCGACGCGGCGCGGATGGACGGCTATTCCGATTTCGAGATCTTCTGGCGCATCACGCTGCCCATCGGGCTGCCGGCGGTCTTCACCACCGTCATGCTGAACTTCATCATCCTGTGGAACGAGTTCCTCTACGCCATCGTGCTGCTGACCGACGACGACAAGCGCACCTTGCCGCTGGGGATCATGCATTTCATGGGTGCCCATCAGCTCGACGTGGGCATGATCGCCACGGGGCTGATGATCTCCATCGCGCCGATCATCCTCATCTACGCCTTCTTTTCCGACATCATGATCAGAGGGATGACGGCCGGTGCGGTCCGTTGACCGCCCGCTTCATCCGCAAGTGAAACCGGGAGCAATATGGCGGTCGTAACCATAGACAGGCTATGCAAGCGCTACGACGGCGCGGCGGAAGCGGCGGTCAAGGATATGAGCCTGACCGTGGCGGACGGCGAGTTCATGGTTCTCCTCGGCCCCTCGGGATGCGGCAAATCCTCCGCACTCCGGATGATCGCCGGCCTCGAGCCGATCACCTCGGGCACGGTCGCGATCGACGGCCGTCCCATCAATCACGTCCCGGCCAAGGATCGCGACATCGCTATGGTCTTCCAGTCCTATGCGCTCTATCCGCATATGACGGTGCGGGAGAATCTCGCCTTCGGCCTCAGGCGGCGAAAGATGCCGCGCGAGGAGATCGACCGGCGCGTAGCCAGGGTCGCCGAAAAGCTGGGGCTTGCCCCCTTCGTCGCCCGCAAGCCCCATGCGCTCTCCGGCGGCCAGCGCCAGCGGGTGGCGCTGGGCCGGGCCATCGTGCGCGATCCGAAGGTCTTCCTGTTCGACGAACCGCTCTCCAATCTCGACGCCTCCCTGCGCGTGACGACGCGCAACGAGCTCGTGAAGCAGCAGCACGAGCTCGGAACGACCACGATCTACGTCACCCATGACCAGGTCGAGGCCATGACCATGGGTGATCGCATCTGCATCATGAACAAGGGCGAGGTCGTCCAGATCGGCAAGCCGCTGGAGGTCTATCGCAATCCCGCCGATACCTTCGTGGCCCGCTTCCTCGGCAATCCGCCCATGAACCTGCTGGCGGGGCGGTTGGAGCGACGGGAGTCCGGCTGCGTCCTGGCAGTGGCGGGCAGCAGCTTCGAGATCCCCGGCTATTCACCCGCCGCCCTCGCCCGCTATGCCGATGGGCCGGTGACCGTCGGGCTGCGGCCGGAGGATCTTTACGAGGCGCCGCCGGATCCCACAGGCAATCGGATGCCGGCGATCGCGGCGCGAATCCTGGCGGTGGAGCCCCTGGGCGCCGAGACGCTGCTGATGCTCTCCGTGGGAGCGGCCGGCGAGGAAATCACCGCCCGCATCGGCCGCGACACGGCGCTGACCCAAGGCGAGGAAGCGCCGTTCTTCCTCGACAGCCGGGCCATCCATCTTTTCGATCCGGTGACGACCAAGGCCGTCGTCCGGAGGGAGCCGACATGAAGGCCACCGGCATCGTGGATTGCCATCTGCATATCATCGACCACGGGCGCTATCCCTTCCCCCCGGGCGTCGGCTATACGCCGCGGTCCGATGAATCCGGCACGCGCCAGGCGCTGGCTGCCGTGCTCGACGCCTATGGCGTCGCGCATGCGCTGCTGGTTCAGCCGAGCGGCTACGGCTTCGACAATTCCGCCATGCTCGATGCGATGGCCGCGGCGCCCGGACGCTTCAAGGCCATCGCCGTGATCTCGGGTGAGGAGTCCGATCGGGAGCTCCAGGCCTTGGCCGACCAGGGCGTCGTCGGCGTTCGATTCAATCTCGTGACCTTCGATCCCACCGCCATGGCCGGCGCCGGCATGGCGCGGCTGCTGGCGCGCCTCAAGGCGCTGGATTGGTTTACCCAAGTCTTCGCCCGGGACGAGCAATGGCAGGCGGCGGGCCCGCTGCTTCGGCAAAGCGGCGTCAAGGTCCTGGTCGATCATTTCGGCATCGGCAATCTCGCCGCCGGCCTCGGCGCACCCGGCTTCCAGGCCGTGCTCGAGCTCGGGGGCAGCGGCCGCGCTGCCGTCAAGCTCTCGGCTCCCTGCCGAATCACCTCTAGGCCCGATCGTCTGGGTGAGCTCGACGGGCATGTCGGGGCCTTGCTCGCGGCCTTCGGCAAGGAGAACTGCATCTGGGGCTCCGACTGGCCCTTC
>DATHQQ010000760.1:0-6199 GCA_035482595.1 Verrucomicrobiia bacterium | reverse complement strand
GAGTTCGATTGCGATCCCGACAAAGCCCAGGCGCTGGCCGATGGCATCGGCAATGGCGTCTTCCAGGGCGGCTTCGACGGGTTGAAGCGTCAATTTGCTGGGCGCTGAGCCCGGACCGTCGATCTAGGAGCCTGGAGGCGGCAGATGGTCCGGGTGCGGCGGAGCACCGTCATCGATGCACCCATCGATGCGGTCTGGGGAATGCTGCGCGATTTCAACGGGCATGAGCGCTGGCATCCCGCGGTGGCGGAAAGCCGCATCGAGGAGGGCCGGCGGCCCGACGAGATCGGCTGCGTCCGCCGCTTCCGCCTGACCTCCGGCGGCGAGCTGCGGGAGCAGCTGCTCCGCCTCTCCGACCACGACCACAGCTTCACTTATTGCATCCTCGGAGCCCCCATCCCCCTGATCGACTATGTGGCGGTTCTGCGCCTCAAGCCCGTCACTGATGGCCGGCGTACCTTCTGGGAATGGAGCTCCGAATTCCGCACCCCGCCGGGGGAGGAATCCGCGCTCGCGGCACTGGTCGGCGAGCAGATCTATGAGGCAGGCTTCGATGCCGTCAAGGCCGCCTTCGGCCAGACGCCGGGCCAGAGGCCGCGCAGCAGCACTGCTCAACGGCCGCCTGCCGCCATCGCCGCCGATCGCGCCATCGACGGCAATGGCATGGTGGTCGAGCGCTTCGGCGGGCCGGAGGTGATGCATTGGGAGCGGATCGCCGCCCCGCCGCCGGGCCTGGGCGAAGTCCGCCTGAAGCACAGCGCCATCGGGCTCAACTATATCGATGTCTATACCCGCAGCGGCTACTACCCGCTGATCCAGCCGCCGGCGGTGCCGGGCATGGAGGCAGCCGGGGTGGTCCTCGACATCGGTCCCGGCGTCCATGGCATCCTGCCCGGCGACCGCGTGGCCTATGCCTGCGGCCCGCCCGGCGCCTATGCGGAATACCGCACCATGGGGGCCGAGCTCCTGGTGGTGCTGCCCGACGATATCGGCGACGAGCTGGCCGCCGCGGTCATGCTGAAGGGCATGAGCGCGGAGTTCCTGCTGCATCGCGTCCACCGGGTGCGGGAAGGCGACCATATCCTGGTCCATGCCGCCGCCGGGGGCGTCGGCCAGCTGCTCTGCCAATGGGGCCGCGCGCTGGGCGCCACGGTCATCGGCACCGTCGGCAGCATCGAGAAGGCGCGCATCGCCCGCAGCCATGGCTGCGCCTATCCCATCGTCTATACGGAGGAGGATTTCGTCGAGCGGGTCAGAGAGATCACCAAGGGCGAGGGCTGCCAGGTGGTCTACGACGCCGTTGGGCGGGACACCTTCCTCAGCTCCTACGAAGCCCTCGCGGTTCGCGGCCATCTCGTCAGCTACGGCCAGGCCTCGGGCCCGATCGAGCCCGTGGATGTCTCCGGCTTCGTCCTGAAATCCGCGTTGCTCTCGCGCCCGAACTTCGGCCACTACACCGGCACGCCCTCGGAGGTCCGCTCGATCACCGACCGGCTGTTCGACGCGCTCCGCCGCGGCATCCTCCATGTCGAGATCGGCCAGCGCTACGCGCTCCGCGATGCCGCCGAGGCGCACCGCGCTCTGGAAGGCCGGCGCACGACGGGTTCGACGATTCTGCTGCCTTGAAAAATATACGAGAGCTGCACACCCGGTGGCGTCGCTCCCGAATCCTGACTAAGCTCGCCTCATGGTGAAGCTTGCGCTCCGCATCGAGTTCGATGAGGAACGGGCCATCGGCCCGGGCAAGGCGCGTCTGCTGGAGCTGATCCAGCAGCATCGCTCCATCGCCGCGGCGGGACGCGCCATGGGCATGTCCTACCGCCGCGCCTGGCTGCTGGTGGACGATCTGAACCATTGCTTCGACGAGCCCGTCGTCCAGGCCCAGCATGGCGGTCGCGCCGGCGGCGGCGCGGCGCTCACCCCCTTCGGCCAGACCCTGGTGGAGCATTTCCGCGCCATCGAGAAGGAGGCCGAGAGTGCGACCCGCAAGCGGATTACCGCGCTGCGCCGCAAGCTCAGCAACGTCGCCCCCGCGCGCAAGCGCTGATCGATCTTCTCTCTACCGCCCCTGGGACGAAGTGCCCGGGGTGAGGCGAGAGCGACGTTCGCACCTGCTCAGCGAGATCCGGTCAGCGATTCCGTCAGCGCGCGGCAGGCGAAGGCTTGGCGGACGGTCATGACCCGCCCTACCGGCACAGGGGAATCGGGCGGTGGCAACGGCGGATGGCGCAGCAGGCGCAGGCCGATCCAGCCTGCCGTCCCCAGGATGAGCGCCAGCAACGGCACCCAGGCGGGCGCCAGGATCAGCGCCCAGGGCCAGGGCAGATCGCCCGTCAGCTTCAGCGTGACCGAGAGCAGGAGCAGTACCAGGAGAGCTTCGAAAATTCTGGCGCCGAGGGCGCCCGTGCGATTCGTCATGATCGACTCCGAGATTGTTGCAGGGCTGTTCGTCAGGGCAGCGGCGGGGTGGGAAGCTCCTTGTCGCCGGGCTTGCCGGCATCGGCGCGCCGGTCGCCGAGGCGCGGCGGCAGCGGCGGCCAGAGCCGGTCGAGGATCTCCTGCTGGGCGGGGGTGAGCGCGCCATAGAGGGCCTCGAGCTCCGGCCGCGCGGCCTTCACCGCATCGAGGCGCGCGCCGGCCGCGCGGACGAAGGCGTCCTCGCGCTGCAGGGCATTGGGCTTGCTGCCGAGGCGCCCGCGATCCGCCAGGCAACTGGCTTGCTCGGCCATGGCCGCGGCCTCGAGCTTCTGCTGCCATTTGTCCCAGAGCGGCTGCTGGTCCCCGCTCAGCGCGAGCCGCGCCTGCAGATAGGCCAGATAGCCACTGGCATGGGCGAAGCCTTCGCGGCAGGGATCCGGGGGCATGCCGGCGGCGGAATCGAGCCCCATGCCGCCGGCCGCGGAACAGGGCGCCTCGCCCGAGCTGGGGGGCGAGAAGGCCGCGAGGGCGACGAAGGCGGCCGCGGCCGCCGTCGATAGGAGCCAGGGATGACGCATATTGATTCTCCTTAATTTGGTCCATGACGCCGGCAGAACCGGGTCGAGCGCCATCGCAGCGAGCCGAGCCAGCCGCGGGTGTCGAGAAAGAGAATCCCCGCCTGAACGGCATGGGCGGCGAGGCTGAAGAGGATGAGGCGATCGAGCATGGTCCGGCCTGGCCGGCCTCGGCATGTGAGGCATCGGCGGCCGCAATCTGAACCCGGGGGTTATCCCGGTAATGTCGGGAAAAGGGCGATTTTGCAACGCTGCATTGCCCACCCCGCCCGTGTAACATTGGTTTACAAATTTCCAAGTGCAGAGGTGCGGCGGCTTCCAATAATGGCGCGCATGAATACCTCGCCCCATCTCCTGATCGTGGACGACGACCGCGGCATCCGCGATCTCGTCTCCCAATTCCTGACGCGCCACGGCTATCGCTGCTCCACGGCGAAGAACGGGCAGGAGATGCGTGACGGCGTCAGCGCGGGGCGCATCGACCTCGTGATCCTCGATCTGATGCTGCCGGGGGAGGACGGGCTCAGCCTCTGCCGCTGGCTGCGTCGGGATTCGCAGCTTCCCATCATCATGCTGACGGCCATGGGCGAGGAGACCGACCGCATCATCGGGCTCGAGATGGGGGCCGACGATTATTTGCCGAAGCCCTTCAACCCGCGCGAGCTTCTCGCCCGCATCAAGGCGGTGATGCGCCGCACCGGCCGGCCGCAGGTGAGCGAGGGCGCGCCTTCGCGAACCCTGACCTTCGAGGGCTGGCGCCTCGATCTCTCCCGGCGCCAACTCAATGCCCCCGACGGCGCCCTGGTGGAGCTCAGCGCCGGCGAGTTCGATCTTCTGGTGGCGCTCGCCGAACGCCCGCAGCGCGTGCTGACCCGCGACCAGCTCATCGACCTCGCGCGCGGGCGGGCGGCCACGCCCTTCGATCGCAGCGTCGATGTGCAGATCAGCCGGCTGCGGCGCAAGATCGAGGTCGATCCGAAGAATCCGGCGTTGATCAAGACCGTGCGCTCCGGCGGCTATATCTTCTCGGCCGTCGTCGAAGCCGCATGAAATCCAAGCTCGCGCGCTTCTATCCCTCCAGCCTCGGGCTGGCGGCCCGGATCGGCTTCATCCTCATCGGCGCCGTCGTCCTGTCCATCGGCATCAGCACGGCCTTCATCTTCATCGTCGGCGAAGGCCGCAATCACATGCCGGTGATTCCCGCCGAGACGCTGGCGGAGAAGATCCTCGCCGTCTATCGGCGCATCGACGCCACGCCCGCCGGCGCCCGCGACGCCGCGAGCTTGCAGGCCGAGGCGCCGATCCTGCGGATCGACTGGCCGGCGACATCGCACCAGCTGGCCCGAACGCCGCCGGCGGGCTATCTCAGGGATCTCAGAACCTTCCTTCTACTTGGGCTGCATAACCCCACCCGCGGGGTCGCGGTGGGCGTGAGCTTTCCGCCTGGTTTTGGCGAGGGACCGCCCCCGGGGGAGCCGCCGGAAGGACAGCCAGCCGAGGGTCAGCCGTCGGGCCCTCCGCCCGGACCGCCGCCGTCCGACAGCGGTCCCGCCGGCGAGCTCATCCAGGGGGCTGTGGTGCAAGGAGGATTCGCCCGAAACAGGTTCGCCGTCATCGGTCCCCCGATCCGGGTCTCGATGGAGCTCGGCGACGGCAGCTGGCTCTCCCTGGAAGCCTCGGAATGGCGGACCCTCCCCTTCCCGCTGATCGATTTCCTCGTCCGCGTCGTCCCGATCTCCACCGTCTGTCTGCTGCTGTCGCTCTGGGTGATCCGCGGCTTCATGCGCCCGATCACCCGCTTGGCGGCGGCGGCCGACCGGCTCGGCATCGACGGCGATGTCTCGATGCTGCAGGAGACGGGCGCGCCGGAGATGCGCGCGGCGGCTCGGGCCTTCAACGAGATGCAGCTTCGCCTGCGGCGTCTCATCGACGACCGGACCCAGATGCTGGCCGCCATCTCCCATGATCTGAAGACGCCGATCACGCGGCTGCGTCTGCGCGCGGAATTCATCGAGGAGCCGGCCCTGCAGGAGAAGATGCTGGCGGATCTGGCCGAGATGGAGGCCATCGTCGCCTCGACCTTGGCCTTCGCCCGCAGCGATGCGCGCAGCGAGGGGAGCGAGGCCGTGGATCTCGCCGACATGCTCCAGAGCCTGGCCGAGTCACGCGCCGACAGCGGCGCTGCGGTCGGCTACCAGGGGCCGGCCCATCTGACGATAAGAGCGCGGCCCGTGGCACTCCGCCGCGCCCTCAGCAACCTCATCGACAATGCGATCAAATACGGCACCTCGGCCCAGATCGCCTTGCGTCTCGAGGAGCGCCAGGCGGTGGTGGAGATCGCCGATGAAGGGCCGGGAATCGCGGCCGAGCAGATGGAGCTGGTCTTCCGCCCCTATTACCGACTGGAGGGCTCGCGCAGCCGGGAGACGGGCGGCGTCGGGCTCGGCCTCAGCATCGCGCGCGCTGTCATCCTCGCCGAGGGCGGCGAGATCGCTTTGGCGAACCGGCCCGAGGGCGGCCTCTGCGCGCGAGTCACTTTGCCGCTCCCAACCGCCGCGCCGGCCTGAGCTTCAGGCATGTCTGCCGAGGCGGCCGAGCGTCGTCTCCATCGGCTCGACGGGCTCCAGAGTCGAGAGATCGATCACCAGGGCATGGCGGAATCCCGATCTGCCCTTGCGCAGCCGGAAGAGATCGGCGAGCACCGCCTCGACCGAGCCGCGCACAGGCGTCAGCGCGCGCGACGGCTCGCCGCCCTCGGTGATGCTGTAGACGGCGCAGTAATGGGTTCCCAGCCATTCGAAGGACATCTCATCTCTCCGGCTTGCCGCAAGACGGGTCCATCCATAGCGGGCGGAGATATCGCTTTCATGTCCGGGAGAGGCAGGCGGGGTAACAGCCTGTTACAGGCGCGCCCGCGGCAATACTCGGTTACCAAATCGCGGACCACTGTCGTCATTCCGGCGAAATCCAGGAGCCACATGATCGGCACTTTGCCGCACGCCCCTGGATCCCGGCTTTCGCCGGGATGACGGAAGAGACAGAAACCTTGTCGCTATATTCAATCGTATATATCGTTCCTTGGCAGGCAGGAGCACCGCCGTGGGCGAGGTCATCGAGGCGAGCAAGGTGGACGGGTTTCGAGCTCCCGGCCGAGGCCAGAGCCTCGCATGACCAGGCGTCGCAGCACCGCCTTCCTGTTCCTCTGC
>DATHQQ010000759.1:0-4764 GCA_035482595.1 Verrucomicrobiia bacterium | reverse complement strand
CCATCGGCCAGGCGCTGCCCCATCTCCCACATGACCGGGCGGATGCCGAGACCATCCATGAAGAAGATCACCGCGGGCCAGGGGCCCTTGCGGCCGGCGGGGGTGAAGAGCGAAGCCGAACAGACTCCGTCGCGCGTCTTGATGGATGCATCGGTACGGGGCATAGGCGCACTCCTTTCGCTCAATCCATCACCACGGCTTCCTTGCTCTGGGATCCGCCGGCCTTCTTGGGCGAGGAGAGCAGGAACACGAAGGGCAGGGAGATCAAGGTCACGATCATCATCAGCTTGAAGTCGTTGATATAGGCGATCATCGAGGCCTGGCGGGTGATCTCGTTGTTGAGGGCCATGGCGCCGGCCGTGGTCGAGGGATCCCAGAACTGCTTGATGATCGGATG
The DNA here is from genome assembly GCA_035482595.1 of Verrucomicrobiia bacterium. Classification (GTDB taxonomy): domain Bacteria; phylum Pseudomonadota; class Alphaproteobacteria; order Dongiales; family Dongiaceae; genus DASXQK01. Next base: position 4,367 of record DATHQQ010000759.1, on the reverse strand, counting down.
CTCCAGCAGATGGTTATAGGGGGTGATGCTCTCCGCCAGAGTGGCGTGATTGATCTGGGTGTTCTGGACCAGCAGCACCGTCACCAGAGAGATGCCGGCGCTGGAGCCGACATTGCGCAGCAGGCTGAACAGCCCCGTGGCCTCGGTGCGCTGGGCGGCCGGCAGAGTGGCGAAGGCGACGGTCGAGAGCGGGACCCAGGTGAGGCCGAGGCCAACCCCCTGAATGATGCCGCTCAGGATGATCTCCCGGCTCGAGATGTAGAGGGAGAATCCCTCCATCCAATAGAGGGAATAGGCGGAGAGGCCGAGGCCCGCGACGAGCACGATCCGCGGGTCGATCCAGCGCATGGCGCGTCCGACCACAAGCATGGCGATCATGGTGCCCACGCCGCGTGGCGCCAGCAGCAGCCCGGTGGTGACCACCGGATAGTTCTCCAAATTCTGCAGGAAGGGCGGCATCAGGGCCATGGTGGCATAGAGGATGATGCCGACGATGAAGATCAGCACCAGGCTCGCCGAGAAACTTCGGTCGCGGAAGATCGAGGGGCTGATGAAGGGCTTGTCGGTCGTGAAGGTATGGACGAGGAAGAGGTAGAAGGCGAGGATCGCCAGGCAGAGCTCGATGATGATCTCGTAGGAGCCGAACCAGTCCTTGCTCTCGCCGCGGTCGAGGAACATCTGGAAGGCGCCGATGGCGAGGCTGAGCGTGACGAAGCCGAAGACGTCGAAGCCGAGCTTGCTGTTCTTCTGAGTCTCCGGCACGAAGGTCGAGATGACGAAGAAGGCCAGCGCCCCCACCGGCACGTTGATGTAGAAGACCCAGCGCCAGCTGTAATTGTCCGTCAGCCAGCCGCCCAGCATGGGACCCAAAATCGGGCCCACCATGATGCCGAGCCCCCAGATCGCCATGGCCGAGCCATGCTTCTCCCGCGGGTAATTGTCGAGCAGCGTGGCTTGCGAAAGCGGCACCAGCGCCGCCCCGAAGGCGCCTTGCAGCAGGCGGAAGATCACCGCCTCGTCGATCGTCATGGCGATGGCGCATAGCACCGAGGCGACGGTGAAACCCGCCACCGAGACGAGATAGAGCCGCTTGCGCCCGAAACGCGCAGCGAGCCAGCCCGTGGGTGGCGTCATGATGGCGGCCGCGACGATATAGGAGGTGAGGACCCAGGTGATCTGATCTTGGGTCGCCGAGAAAGTCCCCTGCATATGGGGCAAGGCGACATTGGCGATGGTGGTGTCCAGCGCCTGCATGATGGTCGCCAGCATGGTCCCGAAGGTGACCAGCCCGACGTGATGCGGCTTGTCGGCCGCCGGCTTGGGTATCACGGGTGATCCTCTTCGGCGACGAAGTGTCTACTCGCCCTCATTGGCGTTGTCGGCCACGGCCGGGCCGATCAGCGGCAGGCTCCGGCGATGGCCGGTGTCGATCTCGACCACCGCGCTCATCCCGGCGCTGACGGGCGGGGCCTTCTTGCCCAGCTCCAGCTCGATGCGCACGGGGATGCGCTGCACGATCTTCACCCAATTGCCGCTGGCGTTCTGGGGCGGCAGCACCGACATCTCGCTGCCGCTGGTGGCACTCAGGCTGGCCACCTTGCCCATCCACTGGCGGTCCGGATAGGTGTCGATGGTGACAATGACGTTCTGGCCCGGCCTGACATAGGTCAGATCGGTCTCCTTCATATTGGCCTCGACCCAGACCTGGTCGGTACGCACCAGATTGAAGGCCGCGGTGCCTGCATTCAGGTAATTGCCGACCTGGAGATTGGGCACCTGGCCGACGATGCCGTCGGCGGGTGCGACGACCACGGTGTGGCGCAGGTCGAGGGCCGCCTGGTCGCGCTCGGCCAGTGCCTCCTTGTAAGAGGCATGCTGCTCGATCGGCAAATCGGGATCGCCGTCGAGTTGGGCGGCGATGGATTCCAGAGCGCGCTGATCGCCGGAGACCTGCTGGCGCGACATGTCGGCAGAGCGGCGAGTCTGATCCGCCACCGACTTGGTCGCAAAGCCTTCGCCGGCCAGCTTCTGCTGGCGGCCCTGCTCGGTCGACCAATAGGTCAGATCCGCCTGCGCGGCTTTCAGATCGGTTTCCTTCTGGTGATAGCTCGCCTGCAGCGCGGACAGATCGTTGCGGGTATGGGCCAGCTTCGCCTCGGCCTTTTCCAGCGCGATCCGGAAGGTCTCGTCATCCAGCCGGAACAGGACCTGCCCGGCCTTCACCGGTTGGTTGTCCTTGACCTCGATCTTGGTGACGCGGGCCGAGATATCGGCACTGATCTGCACCATATCCGCCTTGGTATAGGCGTCATCGGTCCCGGCGTAGCGCCCGCCGGTGAGATAGATGTAGGCCCCCGCCAGGATTGCGGCGAGGGGCACGATGAACAGGAGCAGGAAGCGGATGAGCACCCGCTTCAGCCGGCGGGGCTTGGCGGGTTCGCCCCTCGGCGTCTCCGGGCTAAGGGTGTCGAGCTTCGGGGCATCGAGTCGCGGGGGCTCGACCCGGGGCGCCTCGGCCCGGGGCGCCTCAGCCTTGTGCGCGTCATGCCTCACCGGCTGATACTTGTGCGGTGCGGGTTTCGTGTCGGACTTTAGGTCGGTCATGTCGGGGCTCATGTCAGGCGCGCCTGGCCCTCGCCTCTACTTCTTCGATATCCTCGATCCTCTCCGCCGGCACTCTGGCGTCGGCGGCGATCAGGTTCTTGCGGATCTTGGCCAGTGCCTTGAGCAAGGCGGCCTCGACCTCCTGGGGAATCCCCTCCAGGGCCTCATCGCGGGTCTCCGCGCCCATGGACCAGAGCCGGTCGAGGCTCGGATGAGCATGGCCGGCGAGAAAGAGTTGATAGACCCGGCGGTCGGTGGGATGCGGCCGGCGCTCCACCAGCCCGTTCATCTCCAGCCGGTCGATGAGGCGGACCAGCGTCATGGGCGACATCTCGAGGAGGTCGGCAAGCTGGGTCTGGGAAATCCCCTCATTGCGCTTCAGCCAGGCCAGAACCTGCCATTGGGCGCGGGACAGGCCGATCTTCTGGGCGCGCTTGTCGAAATTGCGCCGCAGGAGCCGCGACACGTCCGAGATGAGAAAGCCGATGCTCTCTTCGGGTTGGGAACCGCTCATTGAAACCGCCTCGGGAATCGCTCAGGTTGATACACTTCCATATAATAACATACGATATGATATGCAAGTGTATTAATAGAACCCGAGAGGGGTTCAAAACGATCCGTCAATTCAAGTGGTTAGTTCGAGCGCCCGCTAGGCTGCCTGGGGCCGCTCCCCGGCGACGGTGGTTCGGTGCATGAGGCGGCGGCTGCCGTCATAGTCGTTCACCGCGTAATGCAGGGTGCAGCGGTTGTCCCAGACGGCGAGCGATCCCTCCGCCCAGCGGAAGCGGCAGGCGAATTCCGGCCGCTGGACATGGGCGAACAGAAAACCGAGGAGCGGCCAGCTCTCCGCCTCGCTCATCTCCTCGAAACGGGTGGTGTAGATGGCATTCACGAAGAGCGCCTTGCGCCCGCTCTCGGGATGCAGACGGACCACCGGATGAGCCACCTCGCGCTCCGCCTCGGCATTGCCGCGCTCGATCTGGATCGAGCGGCTGGTCTTCAGATCCTTTGGTACACCGCCGCGGCCATAGGGCCGGCCGCTGTGCATGGCCCGAAGCCCGCCCAGCATCCGCTTCATGCCGGCCGAGAGCGCCTCATAGGCCTCATACATATTCGCGAAGAGCGTATCGCCGCCATGGCTCGGCACCTCGCGCGCATAGAGGACCGAGCCCAGCGGCGGCTCTTCCAGGAAGCTGAAATCCGAATGCCAGGCATTGCCGAAGGTGCTGATCTTGGCTTCGTCGGCCTCCTTCAGCACGGCGATGATGTCGGGATAATCATCCATATGCTTGATATAGGGCATGCGGCAGAGTCGGCCGAAGAGCCTGCTGAAGGCCAGATGCTGCTCCGGCGTCAGGCGCTGGTCGCGGAAGAAAAGGACGAGGTTCTCGACGAAGGCGCGGCGGATCTCCGCGGCCGCGGTGTTGCTGAGGGGCGCGGCCAGATCGACGCCGGAAACCTCCGCGCCGAGGGAGCCCGCGACCCGCCGCACGGTGATCGACTGATAGGTCATGCTGTCTCGCCTCCGGAAATCGCGACGACCCAGTGTAGCCGAGGGCGAGGCCGCGGTTCCATCCGGCAAGATTTGTTCCCGTTCGCGAATAAGTGATGTTGACCTGCAACCTTCCCGTGCTATCTGCCTCTGGATCGGCATAGCTGTAACCGGGGACCTGTCATGATAGATCGTCGCTTCCTCCTGCTTCCGCTCCTCGCCGCGACGCTTTATGGTTGTGCATCCGGATCGCAAGGCGGCTGGAGCTCGG
>DATHQQ010000758.1:0-2057 GCA_035482595.1 Verrucomicrobiia bacterium | reverse complement strand
CCGGCGTCGACAACTACCAGCTCGGCGACCGTGTCTCGGCCGAGGGGCATATCACCTGCGGTCAATGCCGCAACTGCCGCGCCGGACGGCGCCATCTCTGCTCGCGCACCCGGGGCATCGGCGTCAATCTGCCCGGGGCCTTCGCCGAATATATCGTCGTGCCGGCGGCCAATCTCTGGCTGATCCCCGCCCAGATCCCCTCGGAGATCGCCGCCTTCTTCGATCCCTACGGCAATGCCACCCATTGCGCGCTGTCCTTCGACATGGTGGGCGAGGATGTGCTGATCACCGGGGCGGGGCCCATCGGCATCATCGCCGCCGGCATCTGCCGCTATCTCGGCGCCCGCCACGTGGTGATCACCGACGTCAACGAATACCGCCTGGCGCTGGCGGCCAAGATGGGCGCCACCCATACCGTCAATGTCCGGCATGAGAGCCTGGGCGATGCCATGAAGAAGCAGGACATCCATGAGGGCTTCGACATCGGCTTGGAGATGTCGGGCAATCCCCAGGCCTTCAACGACATGCTGCATCACATGTTCCATGGCGGGAAAGTGGCGCTGCTGGGGATCCTTCCTTCCGACACCCGCATCGACTGGGACCAGGTCATCTTCAAGGGGCTGCATCTCAAGGGCATCTACGGCCGGGAGATGTTCGAGACCTGGTACAAGATGACCCAGATGGTCCTCGGCGGCCTCGACCTCCACCCGGTGCTCACCCACCACATCCCGATCGAGGAATTCCAGACCGGCTTCGACCTGATGGCGAGCGGGCAATGCGGCAAGGTGGTCTGCTCATGGCAGTAGCGGCGAGCGGGGCCGGCACGGCGCTGAAGGCCCGGCTGGCCGGCGAGATCGAGCGCATCCGGGCCGACTCCCTGTTCAAGGAGGAGCGGGTCATCACCGGCCCGCAGGGATCGCACATTCAGGTCCAGCCCGGACGCGAGGTGTTGAATTTCTGCGCCAATAATTATCTGGGCCTGGCCGACCATCCCGCGATCATCGCCGCCGCCCACAAGGCGCTGGAGGATCACGGCTTCGGCCTCGCCTCGGTGCGCTTCATCTGCGGCACCCAGGATCTGCACAAGGCCCTGGAGGCGCGTATCGCCCGCTTCCTCGGCATGGGGGATGCGATCCTCTATTCCTCCTGCTTCGACGCCAATGGCGGGCTCTTCGAGACCCTGCTGGAGGAGCAGGATGCGGTCATCAGCGACGCCCTCAACCATGCCTCCATCATCGACGGCATCCGGCTCTGCAAGGCCAAGCGCTACCGCTACCGCCACGCCGATATGGAGGATCTGGAGGCCCAGCTGAAGGCGGCGAAGGATGCCCGCACGCGGCTCATCGCCACCGACGGCGTCTTCAGCATGGACGGCGATATCGCGCCCCTCGACCGCATCACCGAGCTTGCGCGGCGCTACGACGCTCTGGTGATGGTCGATGATTCCCATGCCACGGGCTTCGTCGGCAAGCATGGCCGCGGCTCGCCCGAGCATTGCGGGGTCGAGGGCAAGATCGACATTTTGACCTCGACCCTGGGCAAGGCCCTGGGCGGGGGCTCCGGCGGCTTCGTCGCCTCCAGCGCCGAGGTGGTCGGCCTGCTGCGCCAGCGCTCGCGCCCCTACCTCTTCTCCAACACCTTGCCGCCGGCCATCGTGGGCGCGGGCATCGCCGCCTTCGACCTGCTGGAGGCGGCCGATGATCTGCGGGCCAAGCTGGCGGAGAACACGCGCCAGTTCCGCAGCGGGATGACGGCGGCGGGTTTCGATCTCAAGCCCGGCGTGCATCCCATCGCCCCGGTCATGCTCTATGAGTCGAGCTTGGCGCAGAAGATGTCGGCGGCTTTGCTCGAGCTCGGCATCTATGTCATCGGCTTCTTCTATCCTGTGGTGCCCAAGGGCGAGGCCCGCATCCGCGTCCAGCTCTCCGCCGCCCATAGCGCCGGGGATATCGACCGCGCAGTCGAGGCCTTCACGACGGCGGGGCGCAATCTGGGCGTGCTGAAGGGCTGAGGAGGGGAGACAACCTTGCTTCGGCCGATCCTCTGGCTGGCCGAGC
>DATHQQ010000757.1:0-2463 GCA_035482595.1 Verrucomicrobiia bacterium | reverse complement strand
CGCGCTCGACAGCAGGGGATAGCGGCCTTCCACCAGCGGGTGATAGGCGAGATCCGAATTGGGCACGAGCGCGCCGATGATCAGCCCCCCGCCGGGCGTCGCCTCGACCTTGCCGAGGGGTAGCCGCGAGATGTCGATCAGGGCCGCGGGCCGCTCGACATCCATCTTCATGAGATCGACCAGATTGGTGCCGCCGGCGATGAATTTGGCGCCGGGGCTGCCGGCCATCAGGCTGAGCGCCTCGGCCACGCTGCCGGCGCGGGCATATTGGAAATTGATCATGGCTGGCCCGTCCCCTGCTGGCCCATTGCCTGCTGAATCGCGGCGACGATGTTGGGATAGGCCCCGCAGCGGCAGATGTTGCCGCTCATCAATTCGCGGATCTCATCCGCGGTCGCAGCCTTGCCCTCGGCGATCAAGCCCGCCGCGGAGCAGATCTGGCCGGGGGTACAGTAGCCGCATTGGAAGGCATCGTGGTCGATGAAGGCCTGCTGCAGCGGATGCAGCACGCCATCCCTCGCCAGCCCCTCGATCGTGGTGATGCCGGCGCCATCCTTCGTGACCGCCAGGGTCAGGCATGAGAGCACGCGCCGCCCGTCGACCAGCACGGTGCAGGCGCCGCACTGGCCGTGGTCGCAGCCTTTCTTGGTGCCGGTCAGGTCGAGACGATCGCGCAGGACATCGAGCAGCGTGGCGCGTGGATCCAGGGTGAGCGCGTGCTGCGTTCCGTTCACCGTCATCGTCATCGAAACCGAAGCTGCGCCAGTGCCGCTTGTTCGTCCCTGGCCCACGGCCCCGGTTTCCCCGGGGATATGGCGGTCGGAATCTCCATCGTGGCCGATCATGACGAGCTCCCTAGATTGGCGTTGTTTCCTGTCTTTTCCCGAGTTGGGCGCTCGGGCGCGCCGCCGGAATGCCCTCCCCCCTTTTGGTCAGTCGGGGGTCAGTCCGGGGGGCAGTCCCGCTCTTGCCGGCGCGGATCGTCGGCGGGATCGAGATATTCAAGGCCGAGCGGTCCGATCGCCGTGACCTGGGTGACGTACTCGCCGGATTTCGCCCAGTGGAAATGCCAGGTATCTCCGGGCAGAACGATGACGCTGCCCGGCGGATAGGCGGCCACCTTGCCCCCGTCGAACCGCTCGCCGAGCCCGATATAGAACACGCCGGACATCACCGTGTAGATGCGGTCCTCCGGGTGCCTGTGGGGCATCAGCTTCACACCCGCAGGCACCTTGACCCAGATCACGTAGGGACCCGGTGCGGCGGGTTGACCGACGAGGACGGCGAGACGGACCGAAGGCGGAAAGGCGGGAAACGGCGTCCACTCGATGTCCTCGGGCAGAATCGATTTGAAGGCGGACTCCCCGGGCTGATGGGTGCGAGCCATCGCAATGCTCCCTGCCTCGCGTCCCGGCTGATCGGCTTCGCCGGATGCCGCCGTCGTCACCGCGAAGGTCTCGGCAAGCCCCATTGCTGGACTCCGTTCTGAAGACGGCCCACGGTGCACAACGCCGCATCCTGGCGGTTTCGTGCAAGTGACCGATCCAGAGCGAAAATACCTGGCCGGGGTGAAGGGGTCTTTCATCCTCGCACGATCACCCTCCCGCCGTTGCTAGGCTGCTCCGGCGCACAATGCGCCTCTCGCGAACCGGCATTCATTCGCTAAGAACACCGGCGGGAAAGGCCGCGCTTGAGCGGCCGCCCCGACGGTCAGTCCCGCGCCCGATCCTGCCGGCGCGGATCGTCGGCAGGATCGAGATATTCGAGGCCGAGCGGTCCGATCGCCGAGACCTGGTTGACGTACTCGCCGGATTTCGCCCAGTGGAAGTGCCAGGTATCGCCGGGCAGGACGATGACGCTGCCCGGCGGATAAGCGGCAACCTTGCCCCCGTCGAAGCGCTCGCCGAGCCCGATGTAGAACACGCCGGACATCACGGTGTAGATGCTGTCCTCCGGGTGCTTGTGGGGCATCAGCTTCTCGCCCGCGGGCAGCTTGACCCGGACCACATAGGGGCCCGCCGCCGAGGGCTCGCCGACGAGGACGGCGAGACGGGCCGACGGCGGAAAGGCGGGAAAGGGCTTCCACTCGATGTCCTCGGGCAGAATCGATTTGAAGGCGGATTCCCCGGGCTGATGAGCACGAGCCATCGCTGTGCTCCCCTAGATGTGAGCCGGACTTGGGCCTTGTCCTCGCACGCGGCCGCCGCCGACCACGAAACTACCTGGCCGCGGCGACGCGGTCTTTCATCCTCGCACGATGGAGGGGTTCGCTCTGCGCCCGGGGCGGGCGAAGGGAGGCGAAGCGGCCGGCCCGTCGCGCACGCCCGGGGCGGGCGGGTTGCGGGCGGCGCGGCGCGGAGCCGGACGCTGTTCACTTGCCCTCGGAAACCCATCTCAGCGTCGCCAACCAAAGGTCGTGGCCGCGATGCATGAGGCTTTCATCTGTCTCGCGGAGATGGGCGG
>DATHQQ010000756.1:0-2243 GCA_035482595.1 Verrucomicrobiia bacterium | reverse complement strand
CAAGGGCCCGCGCTCGGGGCCAGGATCGTTTCCGATCCTCGGGCGCCCCGCGAGGCGCGGGCGGCTAGACGCCGGCAAGATTCGCTCGTAATACCGCCGCAGACAGGCATAGCGCCCGCAAGCTTGGCGCTCGAGCTTGCGGCCGTCGACGGCCGTGGTCAGGCCGCGGCTTCGCTGGATTCCACCGCTCTTTCGAGCCCGATGACCCGCGTAGCACAGGTCGTCCGGCCGCGCTGAGCCTTCCTCCTGGCCCGGGTGCATCCCGCCCGCAAAAATCTGGGAGCGGGGGTAGCACCGGCGGGAACCATCGGTCGCTCTAATCGTTGATTCAGAGCCCGTAGGGCCCGAAGCCTGGGGAGCCATGGCAAAGCGACGATACTCAGTAGGGGTCTTGGTTGTTGAGGATGATGTCCTCGTGGCGATGGACCTCGAAGCCATCCTCTGGGAACTCGGATTCAGCGGGATTCATCTTGCCCATGATCTCGGAACAGGGAGCGCCTTGCTGCTGTCCAGGGCGCCAGGGCTCGGGATTTTGGACGTGAACATCGGCGGCCATCTCGTCTTTCCCTTGGCGACGGAGATGCGCGCGAGGCAAATTCCCCTGGTCTTTTCGACCGGACGCCCGGCGAGCGAGATCCCCCCCGAATGGGCGCGGCACCCGATACTCCGCAAGCCGCTGGACACCGGCGCGCTGACGGCCACCCTGGGGGCGCTGGGGCTCGACTAGGAGGACCCCGTGCGTTGTCGGGGGCCGGGGCATGGGCTAATAGAAGGCGGTGCGATATCTCAATTCGAGGCGGCATTGACCGCCCAACGTGCCAGGCTTGCAGACGGCCGCCTGCATCTGAACCACGGCCCCATCGACCTCATCATCGAGGCATTCGGCGCCGGCAGCGAGATCGAGGCTGCCTATGACCAGGCTTGGCAGCGCTTTCCCGCGATCCTGCCCGAGCTCGCGCGCGAGCTCGGGCTCCTGCGCCAACCCATCGGCGAGGCGCTACCCGCCCTCCAAAGTCCTGTCGCCCGGCGCATGGCCGAGGCGGTCTGGCCCTTCCGGCAGCATTTCATCACGCCCATGGCGGCCGTGGCCGGCGCGGTGGCGGAGGAGGTGCTGGCGGCGCTGACCCTGGGGCGCGACCTCGCCAAGGCCTATGTCAATGACGGCGGCGATATCGCGCTGCATCTGACGCCGGGCGAGCGCTTCGGCATCGGCATCGTCGCCGAGCTGGCGGCACCGGCCATCGCGGGCCGGGCCGAGATCGCGGCGAGCGATGCGGTGCGCGGCATCGCCACCAGCGGCCAAGCCGGACGCAGCTTCAGCCTCGGCATCGCCGATGCGGTGACGGTGCTGGCGCGCCGCGCGGCCGAGGCCGATGCCGCCGCCACCATGATCGCCAATGCGGTCGACCTCGATCATCCCGCGATCCAGCGCCGCCCGGCCTCGAGCCTCGATCCCGACAGCGACCTGGGCGAGCTTCCCGTGACCGTCGCCGTCGGCGAACTTTCCCCCGGCCAGATCGCCGCGGCGCTGGATCTAGGTGCTGCCCGCGCGATGGAGTATGGCCGGGCTGGACTTATCCTGGCCGCGATGCTGCAATTGCGCGGCGACCGTAGAATCGTGAGCACCGATGGATATTCGCACCCGCAAATTTCACGCCACCGTTGAAGAGATCTTCCATGAAGGCGGGCCGCGGGCCGCTCGGCCGCTGCGCCGCGCCGCCTTGCTGGCGGTGATCCACAATCCCTATGCCGGCCGCTATGAGCCCGACATCCTGCCGATGATGGAGGCACTGAACGATCTCGGCGTCGAGATGGCGGGCCGGCTGGTGACCATGCTGGGCGGCGATCCCAAGGCCATCGAAGGCTATGGCAAGGGCGCCATCGTGGGATCGGCCGGTGAGCTCGAGCATGGCGCGCTCTGGCATGTGCCCGGCGGTTATGCCATGCGCCGCGTGCTGGGGGAGGCCAAGGCCATCGTACCCTCGGCCAAGAAGGTGGGCGCGCCCGGCAGCCATCTCGACGTGCCCATCACCCATATCAATGCCAGCTATGTCCGCAGCCATTTCGACGCCATGGAGGTGGGGCTCGCCGACGCCCCCCATGGGGATGAGTTGCTGCTGGCCCTGGTGATGACCACGGGCCCGCGCGTCCATGCGCGGGTCGGCGGGCTGAAGGCCGCGGAGATCAAGGGAGAGGATGGATTGCGATGAAGGCCGAGATCCGCAAGATCGTCGTCACCGTGG
>DATHQQ010000755.1:0-5223 GCA_035482595.1 Verrucomicrobiia bacterium | reverse complement strand
CAAGCTGCATATGGATGGCGCCCGCTTCGCCAATGCGCTCACCTTCCTGAAGGTGAGCCCGGCCGAGATCACCTGGCGCGCCGGGGTCGAGATCCTCTCCTTCGGCGCCACCAAGAACGGGGCGCTGGCGGCCGAGGCGGTGGTGATCTTCGACAAGGCTCTCGCCGCGGAATTCGCCTTCCGGCGCAAGCGCGCGGGCCATCTCTTCTCCAAGATGCGCTTCCTCTCGGCCCAGCTCGACGCCTATCTCGAGGGCGGGCTCTGGCTCAGGAATGCCGGCCATGCCAATGCCATGGCCAACCGCCTGGCCGAGGGGCTGGTGTGCATTCCCGGCGCCAAGCTCGCCCATCCCGTGGAGGCCAACGAGATCTTCGTCGACCTGCCGGAGCATGCCATCCGCGGCCTCCGGGCCGATGGCTTCCAGTTCTACCGCTGGCTGGGGGAGGACCAGACCTTGCTGCGCCTGGTCACGGCCTTCGACACCAAGGAGGCCGATGTCGCGGCCTTCATCGCCTCGGCTGAGCGCCATGCGGCGCGGGCGAACGAGAAGGTGGCCTAGGGCGGCCCCTTATGGCGGAGGGGAGCAAGAGGCCGAGCCTGGGCCAGATCGTGGCGGCCGGGCGGCGCCGGCTGCGCGAGGCCGTCGACGATTGCATCGACCGGCCCTATCTGCCCCAGCCGCCCGACGACACCGATCTCTTCCTGGTGGCCTACCCCAAATCGGGGATCAATTGGCTGAAATGGCTGATGGCCACGACGAACCTTCTGCTCTCCGGCGACAAGCGGGAGATCACCTTCTTCAACCACTCGGATTTCATCGCCGATCTCCATAGCGTCTCGCGGGTCGGCCCGCCGCGTCTGCCGGTCCCCGGCTGCCGCTGCTTCACCAGCCATGCGCCCTGGATCCGGCGCTATCGCAAGGTGATCTATCTCGTGCGCGATCCGCGCCTGGTGATGCCCTCCTACCACGCGCATCTCACCGGTCGCGCGGTCTGGCAGGGCAGCCTGGAGGAGATGGTGGAGCACAGGCTCTACGGCATCAGGGCCTGGGTCGATCATGTCGGCGGCTGGCTCGACAAGGCGGACGCCACCGCCTCCTTCACCTTGCTGCGCTACGAGGATCTCCTCGCGCGCACCGTCCAGGAGCTGACCCGGCTTTATGACCTGCTCGGCTGGCGCCTCGAGAGCGCCGTCGCCGCCGAGGTGATGGCCCGGGTCACGATCGAGCGCATGCGCGCCCATGAGGCGAAGTTCAACGAGGGCCACCCCCGGCGCCGGGGCACGGAGTTCGTACGCAAGGGCGACATCAAGGGCCCGCGCCAGCCGGTGCCGGAGCCGGTGCTCCGGCGCATCGAGGCCGAGGCCGGCCCGCTGATGCACCGGCTGGGATATCTGGACGAGTAAGGGGTCGCCCGCGGCCGGGGCGTTTCGAGCGCTCCGGCGGCCTTGGCGGGTTCGGCTTGCCAGGTTGGCCGCTCTCCGCTAAGAGAGGCGCCTTCGGCCGCTGTCCCCTTCGTCTAGTGGCCCAGGACACCGCCCTCTCACGGCGGTAACAGGGGTTCGAATCCCCTAGGGGACGCCAGAAAAATCAATAACCCAGACTCACACTGCTCCCGCTGAGAGCGGCCGTACGGCAAAAATGCGGCAAAGTTGGCTCGGGTCATGGACGGAGGCGCGCGTGGTCAGCGCCTTGTAGCGTCCCGATGATAGGGCAGGATTTCAAATTGGGAGGGGAACGATGAGCAACGCGCAGCCCGATCCATCGCACATCTTGCAAATTGGCATGGGGTTCTTCGCCTCGAAAGCATTGTTGAGCGCCGTGGAGCTGGGCGTCTTCAAGACGCTCGGCGGAGGGCCGATGAGCTGCGAGGGCCTGCATCATCGGCTGGGGCTGCATCCTCGGTCGGCCGCCGATTTTCTCGACTCGCTCGTGGCTCTGGGATTCCTGTCGCGGCAAGGTGATGGCGCGGCCGCCTCCTATGCCAACTCACCCGACGCGGCCGTCTTTCTCGATCCCGCCAGTCCGTCCTATCTGGGTGGCATCCTGCTGATGGCGAACCGGCGCCTCTATCCCTTCTGGGCCAATCTCACCGAAGCGCTCCGCACGGGAAAGCCGCAGAACGAGAACAAGGGGGGCGCGGCGGGCGACATGTTTGGCAAACTCTATGCCGATCCGGTCGCGCTGGAGGAATTCATGGACGCCATGGCCGGCGTCCAGCTTGGCAATTTCGCCGCTCTCGCCGAACGGTTCGACTTCTCGCGCTATAAGACTTGCTGCGATGTCGGTGGTGCAAGCGGCGCGCTCAGCATTGCCATCGCGCGCCGCCACAAGCACCTTCGCTGCATCTCCTTCGATCTGCCCCAGGTCGGTCCGGTGGCTCAGCGCAAGATCGCCGCGTCCGGCCTCGACCGGGTCGAGTTCCGCGGCGGCGACTTCATGACCGATGATTTGCCCCGCGCCGACATGATCACCATGGGCAATATTCTTCATGACTGGGGGACCGCGACCAAGGAGACGCTGGTCGCCAAAGCCTTTGCGGCGTTGCCCGTCGGCGGCGCCTTCATCGCCATCGAGAACATCATCGACGACGCGCGCCGGGAGAATGCCTTCGGTCTCTTAATGTCGCTCAACATGCTGATCGAGACGTCGGAAGGCTACGACTATACCTTCGCCCAGTTCGAAGGCTGGTGCCGCAAAGCCGGCTTCCGCAGCACCGAGCGCTTCCCGCTCGCCGGACCGGCAAGTGCGGCGGTGGCGTACAAGTAGTCGGCACGGAAATGGGCTCCTCCACGAGCTCCATACTCTGCCAAGTGCTGCAAGCACCAGGGGGGCGCGCCCGAAGAATCCGCAGCGAAAAGGCAATGGCACTTCGTAAGATGCTTTATAGCGCGGGTGGAATCGGCTTTGAGGCGAAGCTAAACTTCGCAGTTGCTCTAAGGATGCTTAATACAAAGACTATAGCGTAAGCCACTGACCGATCTCCCGGTTGCCACGGAGAGTATTTTTCACGGATTGGTCGTGCAAGCTTCTCGCGGACGCGGGAATCGGGTGATGCTCGTGCCTGATGGTCGACGTTCTCATGCTGCTGGGGACTGCACTGACCAGCTTATCTCGCTCGTTTGGATGGAAACTCCGTCCAGCACCGCCGTGTAGACACCCCGCAGCGATTTCCCAACAGGCCCTCCAGTCGCTATCCTTTCGCCGAGATCGACCTTGAAGCGGGGTTAGTGAGCGGGAGGAGGGATGGCAAAGCGGCGCCTCAAATTTTTTGGCTGGGGTCGAGAGGGTGAAGGAATGACCCCCGAGGAGGAGGCCTTCGTGCTTCGAAAATTGGCGGAGCGCTTTGGCATAGAGCGTTTCGAAGAGATGCCCACGCCGCGCCTCGAAGAGATCACCCTCGGCTTGCCACGTGTCACACCACCCGCCTCGCTCAATTCAATCTGCTCTACAGAGCTTTACGATCGGGTGGCGCACACATATGGCAAGGCTTATCCCGACTATGCGCGCGCCCTGAACGGCGACTATGGCCCGGCGCCCGATGTGGTGGCATATCCCCGGAACGACGCCGAGGTGGCTGCCGTCCTCGATTGGGCAGCCGGGAAGCAAGCGGCAGTGACGCCCTTCGGCGCTGGGTCGAGTGTCGTGGGTGGTGTGGAGCCGCGCGTCGATGGCCTGAGCCACAAGGCCGCGGTGACCATCGATCTGCGAGAGATGGGCCAAGTGCTGGAGATTGATCGCACCTCGCGCGCCGCGCGCATCCAGGGAGGTGTCTTCGGCCCGGCGCTCGAAACGCAGCTCAAGCCTCATGGCCTGACGCTGCGGCACTTCCCGCAGAGCTTCGAGTATTCGACCTTGGGCGGCTGGATCGCGACGCGCTCAGGCGGCCATTTTGCGACGCTCTACACCCATATCGACGACCTCGTCGAATCCTTGCGCGTGGTGACACCGAAGGGAGTGCTCGAGAGCCGGCGTCTCCCCGGCTCAGGTGCGGGGCCGAGTCCCGATCGGCTCATTATCGGCTCTGAAGGGATTCTCGGGATCATTACGGAAGCCTGGATGCGGCTTCAGGACAGGCCACGCTTCCGGGCGGGCGGCGCCGTCCGCTTCAAGGACTTTTTGACCGCGGCGCGAGCCCTGCGGGTAATTGCTCAGGCTGGCCTCTATCCCGCAAATTGCCGCATCCTCGATCCCGAGGAAGCGTCGAACACTGGAGCTGGCGACGGGAAATCGGCGGTCATGATATTGGCCTTCGAATCAGCCGACCACCCACTCGAGCCTTGGATGAGCCGCGCCCTTGAATGCTGTGCCGACCATGGCGGGGTGCCGGAGATCCCGACCGCCGAGGACGGTCACGCCGAGGGAGCCGCCGGACGCTGGCGAACCGCATTCATCCGAATGCCCTACGCGCGCGAGCGCACGATCAAGAGCGCCATCGTAAACGATACATTCGAGACCGCGATCACCTGGGAGCGCTTCGAGGCCTTCCATGATCAGGTCAAGGCGGCAACTGAGGCGGCAATCAGGGACGTAACGGGACGGACGGGAGAGGTCACCTGTCGCTTCACCCACGTCTACCCGGATGGACCCGCGCCCTATTTTACCTTTCATGCGCTCGGCCATCACGACCGGCTCATTGAGGAATGGCAGGCAATCAAGAGTGCCGCGCTCGATACGGTTATCGCTATGGGCGGGACAGTCACCCACCACCACGCCGTCGGGCGCCATCACCGCCCGTGGTACGATCGGCAGCGTCCCCCTCTATTCGCGGCAGCACTCAAGGCCGCGAAACGAGTCGTCGACCCGGAAGGGTTGCTCAATCCCGGTGTCCTGATCGATCCCTGAGGCGAGAAGTCAACTTCTGACGGGCGCGAACTGCCGATGGGAGTTACAGTGACAGTGCACCAATTGGTCCTGTGCGGAGAACGATACCAAGCCCAGATTCAATCCAGGAGAGCATGGGCCGAAGCGGGCAAATGAGACCAACTCGCAACAGACAGAGTTAAGTGGACTGTCACCGCAATTTCGGTTGCGCGTGTCCGCGCCTCCGAACGGCGCTGGGATCAGTGGCCTAGCGCGTCGCCTGGCCGGTGACCTACCTCTGCACAGAGGTCTTGACGGGTTGAGCGCGGCTTGGCCGCCCAGCCCAGCAAAAGCGGACATCGCTGAGTTAGACGCGCGCGGGGTAGCTCCGGAAGTGGCCGGCAGCACTCCTTTCTCAGCCA
>DATHQQ010000754.1:0-5552 GCA_035482595.1 Verrucomicrobiia bacterium | reverse complement strand
CAGTCGTTGGGATCGCGCAGCCGCGCATCGTCGACGACCGAGGTCCAGGAGCGCGCGGTCTCGGCAGAGAGCTTGGTCACCTCGCCGTCCTTGGCGATGGAATAGAGCCCCATGGCGCCGACGCAGGAGATGAGATTGCCGGCGCGATCGAAGGCGAGCCCCAAGGGGAAGCCGCCGGTATGGGCGAAGATCTCCGAGCGCTTGTAGTCGGGTGCCAGGAACCGGACGATCTCGCCATGGCGCGTGCCGCAATAGAGATGGTCCTGCTCGTCCAGGACGACATCCTCGGGGCCTTCGAGCTCGCCCAGCCCGATCGCCTCGGCCCCGGACAGCCGGTCGTCCAGGGCATACGGGCTGCCGGAGCCCGGCAGCGCCGATTGGGTCTCCCCCATGCGGTGGAAGATGGGGGCGACATAAACCTCGTTCAGCACCTTGTGCCGGTTCTTCAGCCAGCGGATGTCGAGGGTGACCGCCGCGGCCAGCATCATGCCCAGCACCATCTGATTGGTGCCGGTGCCATAGCCCAGGCGGATGAGCCCGTTGGTCATCACCAGCACGATGACGGCGCCCATGACCCCCTTGGCGATGGAGCCACGCCCGCCGCCCAGGCTGTTGCCGCCGACCACGGCGGCCGTCAGCGCCATGATCTCCAGATTGAGGCCGGTGCCCGGCCCCGCCCCGCTGAGGCGGCAGGCGACGAGGAATCCGGCAATGCCGCTGCAGATGCCGGAGACGACATAGGTCATGAACACCGTGCGTCGGACCCTGATGCCGGAATTGTAGGCCGAGCGGCGGGAGCCGCCCACCGCCAGCACATGCCAGCCCGGGCGCGAGCGGGTGATGGCGATATGGGCGATGATCGCGACCACGATCGCGGCGATGACGCTGACGGAGAGGCCGAAGATCGTCTCGCCGCCGATGAAGTCCCAGAGATCCGAGGACATGGTCGACATCTGGATCTGGGCGGCGAAATTCACCACCAATATGTCGTAGATCGCGCGCCCGATGATGAAGGTGACCAGGGTGGTCAGAAAGGCGCGCAGCCGCATATAGCCGATGAGCACGCCGTTCAGGCTGCCCCAGACGATGCCGGTCAGAACCGCCGCGGCGAGCGCCGCCCATACGGGCCAGCCGAAGATGAAGAAGGCCGAGACGGCGGCGAAGGTCGAGAGCGCATAGATCGAGCCGACGGAGAGATCAATGCCGCCGCCCAGCATGACGATGGTGAGGCCGGTGACGACGATGGAGAACTCGCCCAGCTGGCGGGTCGAATCGCTGAGGGATTGCGGCTTGAAGAAGCCGTTGATCGCGGTGCCGAAGCCCACGACCGTGATGACGAGGGCCAGGAACGGGATGGCGTTGTCCGTCCAGCGCTTGGTCAGGACCTCGCCGATCAGATGATCGGGGATGTAGTTGTAGCGCAGGCGCTGGACGCGTTCCTTGAAGCTCATGAAGCCTTGCCGCTGAAGCGCGATTGCGTGGGGGGAGAAAGCAGGAAGCGGCCGGCGAGCGGCCGGCCGCTTCCCTTTTCCGCTGCCGATGCCGCCTATTTCGCGGCCGCCTGGAGGGACTTCAGATCCCAGCAGGTATCCGGCTTGATGTCGGCCTTCGTGGTCGCCTTCTCGAGGGTATAGATATAGGTCTTCGAGGTTCCGGGCGGCTGGCCGCTCTGGAGCAGGAATTTGATGATCGCATTGATGTCGCGCGACTGGTTCTGCAGCTCGGTCATCACCACCGCGCCGAAGACGCCGGAATCCAGCGCGTCGCAATCGACCTTCTCGCCGCCGCCGGTGGTGACGAGGAAGATCTTGCCCTGCTTACCCGCATCGCGGATGGCGGCGGAGGAACCGGTGGCATCGCCGTCCCAGAAGTCGATGACGCCGCAGATGTCGGGATGCTGCTGCAGCATGGTCGCCGTGACGTTGCGCGAGGTGGTCGCGTCCCAGTTCGAATCCGGCTTGGCCACGACCTTGAAGTCAGGATGCTTCTCCAGCACCCGCATGATGCCGGCATATTGATAGAGGCTCGAGGAATTCACCTGGTCGCCCTGGACGAGGCCGATCTGCTTGCTCGAATTCTCGCCGCAGCCCTTGACGACGGCTTCGGCCTCGAGCTGGCCGAGGCGATCCCAATCGCTGCCGACGAAGGCATCGGCCGGGAAATTGGCCGGGTTGTCCACCAGCACGACATAGATCCCCTGGGCCTGGGCTTTCTTGAATAGCTTGCTGTAGGAGTTCAGATCGGGCGAATGGACGACCAGGACCGCCGGCTTGGGATCGGAGGAGATCGCCTCGGTGATCGCCTGGGCGCCGGCCTCGACGCTCCAGTTCGGGTCGCGGGTCTCGAAGGTGCCGCCGAAGCCCTTGACCTCCTTGCCGATGTAGTAGGCCCAGCCCTGGGCGAGATCGAAGCCCATGGCCATGGGCACCATGATCACGCGCTTACCTTGAACCGCGGCATTGTAGGGGGCGGTGCCCGGATCGCTCTGGGCCATCGCCGTTCCGGCAAAGGCCAGCATGGCCAAGGCCATGGCGGCCCCCGATGCTTTCTTCCAGCTCATCATTGTATTGCTCCCTTTCCTCTCGTTTGATCGTCGCTTTGGACTACGTCGCTCAGATGTCCCCTTGCTGAGCCGTCTGCTCGTCGCGCGGATTGAGGACGCTGTCGATGATGATGGCGATGAGCAGGATCGTCGATTTGATGAGGTTCTGATAGATGTTCGGAATGTCGAGGATGGTCATGGCGTTCAGCATGATGCCGATGAGCAGCGCGCCGACGATGACGTTGCGCACCCCGCCGCGCCCGCCCGAGAGCCCGATGCCCCCGATAACCACCACCAGGATGATGTCATAGAGCAGGGTCGAATTGACGACCCGGGTATTGATGGAGAGCAGCCCCGCCGCGGTCAATATGCCGGCGGCAAAGGCGATGACCGCCGAGAGCACATAACGCAGGACGATCATCGGGCGCACGGGAATGCCCATATTGCGCGCCGCCATGGGATTGTCGCCCATCAGATAGACATAGCGCCCCCATTTGGCGAAGCGCAGGAACAGGAAGGCCAGGAAGGCGATGGCCGCGAAGAGGAAGACCTCGACGGGAATGCTGAGGAAGCGGACCCGCCCCAGGGTCTCGACCCAGTTCTGCGGCGGCACGGGGATCGCATCCTGGCCGATGAGCTGGGAGCGCACGAAGCCGAAGACCAAGGCTCCGCTCGCCAGCGTCGCGAAGATCGCCGGGACATCGGCATAGGCGATGAAGAAGCCGTTGATCAGGCCGATGAGGACCACGCCCCCCAGCGCCAGGAACAGGGCCCAGGTGTTCGAGCTGCCATCGTTCAGCATCTGCAGATACCAGGCCACCGACATGGCCATGATGGCAACGGCGGAGAGGTCGATGCCGCGCCCGATGATGACCACCGCCATGCCCACGGCGAGAATGCCCAGAACGCTGACGCTGCGCACGATGGCGACCAGATTGTCGACCGCCAGGAAGCCATGGAGGGTCAGCGCCGCGGCGATGAACAACGCCACCGCCAGCGCGAAGACGATGCGCTCCTGGCTCATATTGCGGATCGAAATGAAGCTCCTCACCCGGCCCCCCGTGTTGCGGCCGTCATTCTAGCGTCATGTTCGAAAGCCGCCAGAGATTCCAACAGATAGGTTCCGCGAGACCGGTCTCAGCGCGATTGGCGCGCAGGCTCCTGGTATGCAATCCTAGGCGGCCAAGCCGGAGCCGATGACGCATGCCGAGATCCAGCCCCCTTCAGCCCTCGCCCCTTGCCCCGCGACCGGACGAGCCGGGCTGGCCGCTTGAGATCTACCGCGCCCTGAAGGCGGCCGACATCCGCCAAGTGAGCTATGTTCCGGACGCAGGCCACCGCGGCCTCATCGAGCTGGCCCATGCCGATCCCGCCATCGAGACCACGGTCTTGACGACGGAGGAGGAAGGCATCGCGCTGTCCGCCGGCGCCTGGCTGGGCGGCCAGCGCGCGGTCCTGCTGATGCAGTCGAGCGGCGTCGGCAATTGCATCAACATGCTCTCCCTGATCGCCACCTGCCGCTTTCCGCTCCTGGCCCTGGTGACCATGCGCGGCGAGTGGGGCGAGTTCAATCCATGGCAGGTGCCCATGGGCCAGGCGACGCCCGAGGCTCTGGCGATCATGGGCGTGCAGGTCCATCGGGTCGACAGCGCCGAAGAGGCCGCGCCCACCGTCGCCGCGGCCGCTGCCATGGCCTTCGACGGCGATCAGGCGGTGGCCGTGCTGCTCTCCCAGCGCCTGCTGGGACGCAAGACCTGGGTCGCGGGAGAAGAGAAATGAGCCGCGCAACTCACGTCGGCAGCCTCGACCGCCGGGCCGTGGTGCGCGAGCTGCTGGCCGAGCGCGGCGAGGCGCTGGTGGTGACCGGTCTCGGCTCGCCCACCTATGACGTCTTCGCCGCCGGCGACCATGACGCGAACATGTATCTCTGGGGCGCCATGGGGGGTGCGGCGATGATCGGCCTGGGCCTCGCGCTGGCCCAGAAGCACCGCCCGGTCGTCGTCGTCACGGGCGATGGCGAGCAGCTCATGGGGCTGGGGGCGCTCGCCACCATCGCCGTCAAGCAGCCCGGCAATCTCAGCCTCGTCGTTCTCGACAACGGTCACTATGGCGAGACCGGGCAGCAGGCGAGCCATACGGGCTTGGGTGTGGATCTGCATCGCATCGCCGCGGCGGCCGGACTGGCCGCGGTCGAGCTGACGGATCTGGCCGGGGTAACGGCCTACCGGCCGCAGCTCGCCCGGCTTGATGGCCCGCCGCGCTTCGCCACGATCCGGATCTCGGCCGAGGCGCCCGTGCGCGCGCTGCCGGTGCGCGACGGGGTGCATCTGAAGAACCGCTTCCGGGCCCATCTCGGCCTGCCGGTCAACTAGGAAGGCGTCGGATCGAATGGGCGACCTTCCTCACAACCGTCATCCCCGCGAAAGCGGGGATCCAGGGCGAGCGACGGGACCTATGGCCCTGGATTCCCGCTTTCGCGGGAATGACGGAAGGGGTAGAGCGGTGCGCGCTTACCGCCAACGAGAACCACATTCAACGCGAGGCTAGCCATGGATCGAATCGGCTTCATCGGCCTGGGGCGCATGGGACGGCCCATGGCCTCCAATCTGCGCAAGAAGGGATTCGACCTTCTCGTCCACGACGTGAATCCGGAGCCGGTGAAGATTCTCGCCCAGCTTGGCGCCAAGGCCGCCGGCTCGGCCGCCGAGGTGATCAAGGGCAGCGACATCGTCGTCACCATGCTGCCGAGCTCGGTCGAGGTCGAGGCGGTCGCCCTGGGCCCCGATGGGCTCCTCGCCCATGGTCGGCCCGGCCAGCTCCTCATGGATATGAGCACCATCGATCCCGCCGCCACGGAGCGCATCGCCACGGCCCTCGCGGCGAAAGGCATCGCCATGGTCGATGCCCCGGTGGGGCGGCTGGCGGCCCATGCCGATCGCGGCGAATCCCTGTTCATGGTCGGCGGCGCCGAGACGGA
This sequence comes from Verrucomicrobiia bacterium, assembly GCA_035482595.1. Classification (GTDB taxonomy): domain Bacteria; phylum Pseudomonadota; class Alphaproteobacteria; order Dongiales; family Dongiaceae; genus DASXQK01. The sequence goes on along the minus strand of DATHQQ010000754.1, from coordinate 33 downwards.
TTTCCGCCGCATCCGCCCGCTGCTCGATGCCAT
>DATHQQ010000753.1:0-3425 GCA_035482595.1 Verrucomicrobiia bacterium | reverse complement strand
AAAATATCCAGCGCCGCCAATCGCGCGGGATCATCGCCATCGGCGAGCGCGCGGGCCTGCTCATAGGGACAACCCAGAGTCTCCCATGCACCCGCCGCGCGCCGCCAGTCACCCCGGATCTGAAGCCGGAAGGGCAGCGCTGCCCAACGGGGTGCCGTGATCTGCTCCCCGGCCCGCCAGCGCCAGAAGCAGAGCTCGCCGACATGCCAGCGGTGGCGATGGCGGGTGGCGAGCTCATAGGCCGCCGTCGCCTCCGCCATGACGCGCGCGTGGTCGCCGGAAAGACAGGCGGCTTCCGCGCGAGCCCCCCGCGCCGGCGCCAGGCGCTGCAGCGTATCGGTCTGCAAGGCGAGATCGAGGGCTTCATCGAGCGCCGCGGCCGCACTGGGATCGCCGCGCCGGGCCTGGAGGCGGCCCAAGGCAACGAGCGCCATGATCCGGCTGATGGCTGCGACATGGGGCCGGGCCAGAAGGGCTGTCGCGATCTCGCCCGCCTCGCGCCATCGCCCCTGGTAGAGCCGGGTCAAGGCGAGCCAGGCCCGCATGTAATGAGCGGCGTGATCAAGGTCGCAATCGCCGGAATAAGCCAGCCCCTCGGCGAGATGGCGCTCGGCTTCGCCGAAACGGTACTGCTCGCCATAGGACGAGCCCAGATTCAGATGCGCGAGGCCGATGAGATCATCGGCGCCCGCGGCGCGCGCGATGGCAAGGCTGCGGTCCAGGTGCGCCCGCCCCATGTCGTCGCCGGCAGCGAGCATCGCCGAGCCGACGACGATCTCCGCCGCGGCGATCGTCGCATGATCCTGAAAGCGCGTGGCCAGCTCGATCGCCTTCTTGCCCCAGCGCAGCGCCAGCGGCCGGTCTCGATCCAGCATCCTGAGATGCGCCTGGATCCGATAGGCCGCCGCCAATTGGCGCGAGGGCGGCAGCGACTCCAGCACTTCGATGGCCGCGCGGCTCGCTTCCTCCGCGGCACCGTTCTGGCCGCTGCGGACGAGGGGCCAGGCCAGCGCCGCGAGATTCTCGCCTTCCTTCAAGCGGTCGCCCGCCTGGCGCCAGAGCTGGGTCGCCTCGCGGCGCGCCCGGCTGGCCTCGGCGAGCTCGTCGACGATGGCGCATTCCTCGGCATAGGCCTCGAAAAGCCGCGCCCGCTCGGCCGGGGCTTGATCGCCGGCGAATTCCAGGACCCGGCGATATTGCGCGGCGGCCGAGCGGTGGGCGCCGACGGAAGCGGCGGCCCGCGCCGCCGCCGTACCGAATTCCACGACCGCAGCGCCATCGCCTGCCCCTTCGGCGAAATGCGCGAGCTGCGCCAGATCGCCGCTTCCCCCGCCGCAGGCCTTCAGCCCTGCCAGCGCCGAGCGGCTGAGCTCGCGATGGCGTCCGGGATCGAGCTCGGTCAATACAGCCTCACGAACCAGTTCGTGGCGGAATCCGATCTCGTTTCCCACCGCCTCGAGCAGCCCCGCCTTCATGCAATCGGAGAGGCCTTCGCTGTCGTTGCCAATGATTCTTTCCAGCAGCCCGTCTTCCATACGGCGGCCGATCACCGCGGCGACTTCCAGGGCATGCCGCCCGGCCGGCGTCAATTTCGCCACCCGCGCCAGCACCGCATCGCGCACCGAGCGGGGAATGCCGCGCCCCGCATGCGACAGCACCTCGGCGATGAAGAAGGGATTGCCGGAGGTCTGCCCATGCAGCGCATCGGGATCGAAGGGCCGGTCCGCGATCAGGACGCGCACCGCATCGATGGTGAGCCGCGGCAGCTCGATGCGGATCGTCGCCCGGCAGGTCGCCAGATCGCCGAGGAGCATGCGCAGCGGATGCCGAGCGCCGAGCTCGTCGTCGCGATAGGTGAGGATGAGAAGGGAACTCGTCTGGACCATGCGTCGGGTCAGGAATTTGATGAGATCTATGGTCGCTTCATCGGCCCAATGAATATCCTCGAGGACGAGAAGCGTCGGCGCCGCGGGATCCAGAAGCTGCTCGAGCATGGTGGAGAAGACGGCGGCGCGGCAGATCTCGCGCTCGAGCTCCGCCTGCAGCTTGCCCCCGGTCTGCCGCGCGATGTCGTAGAGTGGACCGAGCGGCGACGGAGTGAACAGCGCGTCGCAATTTCCCTTGAGAATGCGCATGCCCCGGGCGTGGGTCGCGAGGAAGCGATCGACGAAGGACGTCTTTCCGATGCCGGCTTCGCCGCTGACAAGCGCGATGCGGCCCTGCCCTGCCGTGGCTTCTTCGAGAACCGCGGCGAGGGTGTCCAGCTCGTCTTCCCGTTCGAGAAGCTCCGCGGTTAACCCCGTCTTTACCGGAAAGGCCGGGAGCGAACCGGGTATCGCAGGGTGAAGATTGCCGTTACCACCGGCAAAGCAGGCAAGCATATCGATGATTCCAGTCTGGGGATCGATTCCCGCAGGCTTGCACGTCCCGGTGGCAATGGGGATCAACTCCCGGTGATCGGTGGCCGTGGACGACAGCCCGCGCGGACCGGTAGACTCGATGCCGTGAACGCCATTTCTAGAGATGGCGGCAATCAAGACGTCAAAGGGGGATAAGGCCATGGCCGAGGAATTTCCGCGCTTCGATCTTGCCGGGCAGATCGTGCTGGTGACGGGTGCCGCCCGCGGGCTCGGACGCGCCTCGGCGCTCGCCTGCGCCAAGGCCGGCGCCGATATCGCTTTAGGTTTGCGCGATGCGAAGGCTCCGACGGGCACGGCGCTCGCCAAGGAGATCGCGGCCCTAGGCCGCCGCGCGCTGCTTTTTCAGATGGATGTGGCCCATCTCGACCAGATCGAAAGCGCGATCGCCGCGGCCGAGGCGGCCTTCGGTCGCATCGACGTGCTTGTCAACAATGCCGGCATCGGGCCGGAGAATTTGGCTGAGAACGTCAACGAGGCGGATTTCGACGCCACCCTCGCCGTCAATCTGAAGGGCACCTTCTTCGCCGCCCAGGCCGCGGGGCGGCGCATGATCGCGCGCAAGTCTGGGCGCATCATCAATATGAGCTCCCAGGCCGGCCAGGTGGCCCTCAAGGGCGAGGCGATCTATTGCATGACCAAGGCCGGCATCGACCATATGACGCGCTGCCTTGCCTATGAATGGGCGCCTTATCAGGTGACCGTGAATGCCGTGGCGCCGACCTTCATCTGGACCGACGGCACGCGTCCCTCGCTCTCCGACGAAAACTTCCGGCGCGAAACCCTGGCGAAGATTCCGCTCGGCCGCATCGGCGAGCCCATGGACGTCGCCGGCGCGGTGGTCTTCCTCGCCTCGCCGGCCGCGTCGCTGATCACCGGCACGACGCTGCGCGTGGATGGAGGTTGGGCGCTGGCGTAAGCCCCGCCGCTCCCCTTCCCTCCTCACCCGCCCTTTCCTCTTCCCCCTCGCCCCCCAAAGGGGGGGAGGGCCGGGGTGAGGGGGTCTCG
>DATHQQ010000752.1:0-10752 GCA_035482595.1 Verrucomicrobiia bacterium | reverse complement strand
CTATGTCTATCCGGGCCTGTCGCTGACCCTGCTGCGCTCCTATGCCGAGCATCGGGCCGCCCTTCCCGTGGGCGAGCGCATCGCCACGGTGCGGGCCAATCCGATCATGGCCTTCCTCTACACCTTCAACAATCTCCATGCGCTCCATCATGCCGAGCCGGCGACCCCCTGGTACCACCGGCCGGCCCGCTACCGCCTGCGCCAGGCCGAGCTCGATCAGGCCAATGGCGGCTACATCATTCAGGGCTATGGCGAGCTCTTCCGGCGCTATCTCCTCAGCGGGAAGGAGCAGCCCGTACATCCCTTCGCAGGCCGGGGATTTCCGCTGTAGGTTGAGGGCGGCCGCTCCCGGCCGGATGGATCGCCATGCTTGCCCTGCTGAGACCGGTCTGGGCCCTGCTCCTGGGCATCGTCCTGCTGATGGCCGGCAACGGCCTGCTGTCGAGCCTCCTCGGTCTGCGTGGCAGCCTCGAGGGCTTCTCGAGCACGGTCATGGGCGGGCTCATGTCCGGCTATTACATCGGCTTCCTCGCTAGCTCCCTGCTGACGCCCCGGGGCGTGCGCAGCGTCGGCCATATCCGCATCTTCGCCGCATTGGCGGCCATGGCGACTGTCGCCGTCATCCTGGCCTCCCTCTTCGTCTACCCCGCTGTCTGGCTTCTCTCGCGAATCATCAGCGGCTTCTGCTATGCCGGCCTCTATGTGGTGGCCGAGAGCTGGATCAACGACCGCAGCAGCAATGAGACGCGGGGCCGGCTCTTCTCCATTTACATGCTGACCCAATATGCCGGGCTGATCTGCGGCCAGGGACTGCTCAACCTGTTCTCGCCGGCCGGCTTCCAGTCCTTCAGCCTGGTGGCCTTGCTGATCTCGGTGGCGGTGGTGCCCACGCTGCTCACGGCCAAGCAGGCGCCGGCCGTGGCCGCCCCCCGGCATGTCGGCCTGCGCCAGCTCTACGGCATCTCGCCCTTGGGTACGATCGGCACGCTCGCCATCGGCATGGCGCAGAGCGCCTTCTTCTCCATGGGCGCGGTCTTCGGCCATCGTATCGGACTCTCGACGGAGCAGGTCTCCCTGTTCCTGATCGCGGCCATCCTGGGCGGGGCCACCCTGCAATGGCCCATCGGCCGTCTCTCCGACAAATTCGACCGGCGCCGGCTGCTGACCGTTGCCGCCTTCGCCTCGACGGTGCTGGCCGTGGTCGCGATGTTCGCGGCCAGCTACTCGCTGCCGGTGCTGATCATCGCCGCCTTCCTCTTCGCCGGCACCTCAATGCCGCTCTATTCCCTCTGCGTCGCCCATACCAACGACTTCTTGAAACCGGAGCAGATGGTGGCGGCGAGCGGCACCTTGATCCTGCTCTATGGGATCGGCGCCATTGGCGGCCCCTTCACCAATGGCGTGCTGATGGAGTGGCTCGGCCCCCGCGCCTATTGGGGCTACCTGGCCGTAGGGTTTCTCTTCCTTGCCTTCTTCGCGCTCTATCGGATGACGCGGCGCCCCTCGCCGCGCCCGGAGGCGCAGGTGAAGGTCGTGGCCGTGCCGGAGAATGCCGCACCGGGCGTGGCGAGCCTTCCGCAGGACTCGCGGGCCGAAGACGCGCCCAAGGAATAAGTCGAAGGTAAGAGCGGGATATTCGATTGCCCTCTTTCGCGGGGATGACGCCAGGGGCGGTTAACTACTGACCCCACCTTCGCGCCGCCGCCGTTCGACGAATTCCTTGAGGGCCTCGTCCTTGGCGGGATCGAGAGGCGGCTGCTGGTAGTCGACCAGAAGCTGCTTCCAGATTGCATTGGCGCGCTGGTCGGCGGTCAGCGCGCCGGCCTCGCGCCAGGTCTCGAAATTGCGCCAGTCGGAGAGGATCGGCGCATAGAAGGCGGTCTCGTAGCGGGCCAGCGTATGGCCGACGCCGAAGAAATGCCCACCCGGGCCGACCTCGGTGATGGCGTCCAGCGCCAGGGTATCGTCATCGACCACGATGGGCTGCATGAACTCGCCCATGCCCTGGAGGATCTCGGCGTCCAGAATCATCTTCTCGTAGTTGGCGACGAGGCCGCCCTCCATCCAGCCGGCGCCATGCATGATCATATTGGCATGGCCCATGACCGCGCCCCAGACCGACATCTCCGATTCATAGGCCGCCTGGGCATCCACCGCATTGGCGGCGCAGGCGTTGGAGGAGCGGTAGGGAATCTTGTAGCGCCGTGCGAGTTGCCCGCCCGCCATGGCGGCGCGGGTATATTCGGGCGTGCCGAAGGCGGGCGCGCCGGTCTTCATATCCACATTGGACGTGAAGCCGCCATACATGACCGGGCAGCCTGGCGCCACCACCTGCATATAGGTGATGCCGGCGAGCGCCTCGGCATTCTGCTCGGCGAGTGCGCCGGCGATGGTGGCGGGGGCCATGGCGCCGCTGAGGGTGAAGGGCGTCATCACGATGGGCTGGGCATGGAGCGCCATCTCGGTCATGCCCTGGAGCATGGGTCCGTCGAGGCGCAGCGGCGAGTTGGAGTTGATGATCGAGAAGATGCCGGGCTCGCGCGCGAGCTGTTCGCGATCGATGCCGCGGGCGATCAGGATCATCTCGATGGCATCGGCGATGCGCTCGCGCCCGAGGCTATAGGGATGCCACACCCGGTCCGTGAGCGTGATGGCCGCGTAGTGGGCGTCGAGATGGCGCGTCGCCGGCGGAATATCCGCGGGCTCGACCGGATATCCGGCGATGAAATGCACGATGTTGAGGCTCTGGCAGAGCCGCAGGAGATCGCAGTAATCGGCGAAATTCCCCGGCCGCCGGCCCCGGTCGAGATCGGAGACGTTGGGAGCGCTGGCGACGGAGCCGAAATTGATGTGATTGCCCCCGAAGATCAGGCTGCGCTCGGGATTGCGCGCATGGAGCTTTATCTCCGAGGGCACCTTGGCCACATGCTCCATGACCATCTCGCGGTCGAAGCGCACCCGAAGCCCGCCTGACTCGACATCGCAGCCTGCGGCCTTCAGCCGGTCGCGCGCGCCCGCGTCCAGGAACTCGATGCCGTTGACCTCGAGGATGCGCAGCGATGCATCATGGATGCGCTCGATCTGCTCTTCCTGCAGCACCTCGATGGGCTTGTAGGGATTGCGGTAGTTGCGCCAGGGCAGCTGCTTCAGGGCGCCACCGCGGGTCCGCCGCTCGCGATTGCGCTGAACGTCGCGCGCCATCAAACTCTCCTCATCAAGGTGGCGGAGCATAGGCGCGCCGGACAACGCCTGTTAGGCCCTATTCCGGCGCAATGTATCGCCGTTGCGACCCGGCTCAATCGAGCAGCGCCTTCATGGCCGTGCGGAAGCGGGCCAATACATCATGCTCCGCGATATGGCGCCCCTCCTCTACCAGCCGGCGGCCGCCGACGAAGACATCGCGCACCGGGTTCTGATTGCCGGCGAAGACCAGGGCATCCAGCAGCGTGTCGCCCCGGCGCCCCAGCAGCACCGGCGCCTCCGCCTCCAGCACCACGAGATCGGCCCGCGCGCCCGGCGCGATCTTGCCCAAAGGACGACCTGCCGCCAGGGCGCCGCCCTCCAGAGCCGCGCGATAGAGTGCCGCCCCCACATGTCCACTGGATCGATTGCGCCCGCTGCCGTTGCCGGGCAGCAGCACGTTGCGCCGCCGCGTCACGAGGCGCTGGCCGTATTCGAGCCAGCGCAGTTCCTCGACCGGGCTGACGGAGATATGGCTGTCGGATCCGATGCCGAAGCGACCTCGGGCGGCAAAGAAGGCCTCAGCCGGAAAGAAACCGTCGCCCAGATTGGCTTCCGTGGTGGGGCAGAGCCCCGCCACGGCGCCCGAGGCGGCGAGATCGCGTGTCTCCGTCTCGCTCATATGGGTCGCGTGGACCAGGCACCAGTGCTGGTCGACGGGCTGATGGGCGAGCAACCATTCCACCGGGCGCTGCCCTGACCAGGCGAGGCAGTCCTCCACTTCTTTCGTCTGCTCGGCGATATGGATATGGATCGGCGCCGTCGGATCCTGGGCGCGAAGCCCGGCAACCGCGGCGCCCAGCATCTCCGGCGTAGCGGCGCGCAGCGAATGCGGCGCGATGCCGATACGGATCTGGGGATCGGCCCCGTGGCGCCCGCGAAGGATCCCGATCAGCTCCAGGAAGCGCGCGGGATCGTTGAGGAAGCGGCGCTGGCCGTCGGTCGCCGGTTTGCCGCCGAAGCCCCCGGCGCCATAGAGCACCGGCAGCACGGTAAGCCCGATGCCGGTGGCCTTGCCGGCGGCGATGACGCGCTCGGACATCTCGGCCAGATCGCGATAGGGCGCGCCGGCGGGGTCATGGTGGAGATAATGGAATTCGGCGACGGCGGTATAGCCGGATTTCAGCATCTCGACATAGAGCTGGCCGGCGATTGCTTCCACCTGCTCGGGCCTGAGGCGCCCGACGAAGCCATACATCAGCTTGCGCCAGGTCCAGAAGCTGTCGTCCCCTGCCCCCGCCTCCGTGCCGGTCTGCTCGGTCAGCCCCGCCATGGCGCGTTGGAAGGCGTGGCTATGGAGATTGGGCATGCCGGGGATGACAGGGCCGGCGGCGCGAAAGGCGGCACCCGGCGCCGCACCGGCCTTGACCGCGGCGATGTCGCCCTGCGGGCCGATCCCGATCAGCACATCCTCGGCCCAGCCCTCGGGCAGCAGCGCATGCTCGGCAAATATCGCTCCCAGACCCATTGAACCTCGCTCGTTGCGGGGGGCTTGTCGCTCGTTTGGCGGCACCATAGGGTCTAAGAGACGGCCCTACAATTCCCAAAGGAAGACGGCATGTGGGACGATCTCTGGGTGAACGGCCGGCTCGCCACCATGACGGCCGGCGGTGCCGGTTATGGTGCCATCGAGGACGGCGCCATCGCCGCCGCCGGGGGGCGCATCGCCTGGGTCGGCCCGCGGCGCGATCTGCCGGGCTCGCCGGAAAGGCTCGCCCGCCACGTCCGTGATCTGGGCGGAAGTTGGCTCACGCCGGGCCTCATCGATTGCCACACCCATCTCGTCTATGCCGGCGACCGGGCCCGCGAATTCGAGCTCCGGCTGCAGGGGGCGAGCTATGAGGAGATCGCCCGCGCCGGCGGCGGCATACGCTCGACCGTGGCCCTGACCCGCGCCGCCTCGGAAGACGATCTGGTGGCGAGCGCGCAAGGGCGGGTCGATGCCTTCCGCCGCGAGGGCGTGACGACCATCGAGGTCAAATCGGGCTACGGCCTCGATGCCGCAAACGAGGCCAAGATGCTTCGCGCCGCCCGCCGCCTGAAAGGGGTGACGGTCCGGACGAGCTTCCTGGGCGCCCATGCCTTGCCGCCGGAGTTCGAGGGGCGCAGCGGGGCCTATATCGACCGCGTGGTGGAGGAGATGCTGCCCGCCGTCGCCGGGCTCGCCGATGCGGTGGATGCCTTCTGCGAGAAGATCGCCTTCACGCCCGAGGAGACCCGCCGGGTCTTCGCCGCGGCGCGCGCCCGCAACCTGCCGGTCAAGCTCCATGCCGATCAGCTCTCCGATCTTTCCGGGGCCGCTTTGGCGGCGGAGTTCGGCGCGCTCTCCGCTGATCATCTGGAATACACCTCCGCGGCCGGCGTCGCGGCCATGGCGGGTTCCGGCACCGTGGCAGTGATCCTGCCCGGGGCCTTCTATTTCCTGCGCGAGAAGCAGCTGCCGCCCATCGAGGCGATGCGCAAGGCCGGGGTGCCCATCGCGATCGCCAGCGACTGCAATCCCGGCAGCTCGCCCGCCACATCGCTGCTGCTGATGCTGAACATGGCGGCGACGCTGTTCCGCCTGACGCCCGAGGAGGCGCTGGCGGGAGTCACGCGGTCAGCCGCCGCAGCCCTCGGTCTCGCGGCCAGCCATGGCACGCTGGAGGTGGGCAAGACCGCCGATTTCGCGATCTTCGCCATCGAGCGCCCCGCCGAGCTCGCCTATCGCATCGGCGCCAATCCCTGCGTGGGACGGGTGCTGGCTGGGCGCACGGATTGACGGATGAGCAAGGGCGAGCCAGCCCACGCAACCTCTTCTCGTCATTCCCGCGAAAGCGGGTATTCAGGGCCACAAGGTGAGATCTCGCGGGTTGCCCTGGATTCCCGCTTTCGCGGGAATGACGAGGGGATGGGGTTTGGCTTCGCCTAGTTCGCCTTCCGATATACCAGCTGATAGGTCAGCGGCGCTGGCAGCTTGCCGCTGGTGAGCTGCACCCCCATGGTCAGGGTCTTGCCGCTGGGGTCGAGGCTGTAGCTGTTCACGCGCAGCCCGTCCTGGGCCTGGAAGCTCCGCTGCAGGGTCGTGCCCTGCCAGACGCTGCTGACCTGGAGGGCCTCGCCGTCTTCGCGCGTCACGGAGACCGGTGTGCCGTTCATCGTCGTCTTGATCGCCTGACCATTGTCGGCCTGGATGGTTATGTCCGATGCCGTCTGGGTGATGACGAGCTTCTGCGGGGGCTGGTTGGTCTTGGTGAGACGGTCCGTGGCCATGCCGGAGCCGAAGAACATCTGGCTCGTGACCTTCTTGATCGCCGCTGCGATGTTCTGGCTGGCGCCGGCATCATAGCTATAGGTGCCTTGCAGGTTCGGCGTTTGCGCCGCGGCGCGCCCGATGGGCTGAACGACGCCGCAGATCAACATCGCGGCGAAGGCCACGGCTATGAGATGAAGCAGCTTTTTCATTTGATCCTCTTGGGTTGGGACGCGATTCCATCTCGCCCGGACGGATAGCTCTCTCATATGGGTCTTATGCGCGAAATTCGTTACGGCTGGCTGCGCCTTCCCGGCCGCACCTAGCCGTTGCGCTGATAGATCAGCTTATAGATCAGCGGCTGAGGTAGGTGCTCGCTGGTGATCTCCACGTCCAAGGTCAAGACATTGCCGGTGGCATCGAGGCTGAAGCTGCTGACGCGTGTCGCGTCCTTGCTCGAAACGGCGCGCTTCAATGTCTCTCCTTGCCAGCTGGTGGTGACCCGCACCTTCTCGCCATTGTCCCGCGTCCAGTCGACAGTCGAGCCGTCTGCCGTCGTGCGGATGGCCTGGTCATTGTCGAACCGGGTCGTCGCCTCGTTTCCCGACACGGTAATCACGAGCTTCTGGGCCGGCTTGTTCGCCTCCATGAGCCGGTCGCGGGCGATGGAGGCCGCAAAGAACCCCATCTGATCGGCAACCTTGTCGACCGCCTTCTTGATCTTCGGCATGGCCGCGGGGTCGTCGAGGAGATACGTGCCCTGAAGCTTCGCCAATTGCGCCGTTGCCTGGCCCAGGGGAATCACGCCACAAACCAGCACCGCGACGAGGCCGGCCGCGGCAAGACGCAAGATAGGTTTCATTTGGGCTGTTCCTCTCAGACCGCCGGACTCACCTCGCGATGCTGCTCGGCACCCGCCGCCAGCATGGCCTCGAGAATGCGCCGCAGCGCTGGCCGAATCTCGGCAGCGCGATCGTCACGGAAGCGGAACGGCGGCTCCTCCTCCATGTAAACGATCTGGGAAAGCTCGAGTTGCAGCGCCTCGATCCGATCGGCGGGCCGGCCGTAATGGCGCGTGATATAGCCGCCCTTGAAACGCCCGTTGAGGATGCTCGTATAGCCCGGCGCATGGCGGGCCGCGCCCGTCACGGCCTCGGCGACCGCCGGCGAGGCAGCGAGCCCGGCGCCGGTCCCGAGATTGATGTCCCAGAGCCGGCCCTCGAAGAAGCGCGGCACATGGGAGCGGATGGAATGGGCATCGAAGAGCAGGGCATAGCCATGACGCGCCTTGATGCCGGCGAGTTCGGCCGCGAGACGGTCGTGATAGGGCTGCCAATAGACCGAGCGCCGCCCCGCCACGGCCGTCGCATCGGGTGCCCGGCCCGGCCGGTAGATCGGCCGGTCGTCGAACAGGCTGGTCGGGCAAAGCTCGGTATTGCGCGCGCCCGGATAGAGGGTCTCGCCGCCGGGCGGCCGGTTGAGGTCGATGACATAGCGCGAATGGGTCGCCCGCAGCACCGAGGCGCCCAGCGCCGGCAGGAAGTCATAGAGCCGGTCCACATGCCAGTCGGTGTCGGGAACACCCTGGGCCGCCTCCGTCATATCGGCGGTCAGGCCGGCCGGAATATGGGTCCCCACATGGGGCATGCTGACGAGCAGAGGCGCGGTCCCCGGCTCGAAGAGAAAAGCGGGCATTCCTGATAGTCCGTTGATCCTGCTCCCCAAACAATGGACTATCCGGCCATGCAAGACCAGCCCCCCTCCCGCCCTTCCGGCGACCGCCGGAAGCCCGGTCTTCTTGGCGGTTTTGCCGGCCTCGATCCCCGCCGGCGTGCGATCCTCCTCGGCGGCGCAATCGCGGTCATCGGGCTGGCCATCCTGCTTCGGCCCCATCCCCAAGCCGCCGGGCCGGTAGCGGGCGGCGACCCGGCGACCCTGGCGACACTGATCACCTTGCCGGCGGCGCCGAGCGGCGCGCAATGGCGCCTGACGCCGCTCAGCCCCGACGCCGATCTCAAGGACTTGTCCAAGGGGCGCTGGAAGCTGGAGGCGGATCTCACTTTCGCCCCGGCCGATGCGTCGAAGATCGCGGGGCCGGAGGCCTTCTTCAAGCCGCCCTTCAAGACCGGAACGCTGCAGCGTCTCGACGCCAGCCATCTGCGCCTTACTCTCACCAGCTCTTGAACCGGTGATGTCCGAGCCGCTCTATCGCCGGGTCAAGCGCCACATCCTGGAGCATATCGGGTCCGGCGAGTTGGCCGAGGGCGCCCAGGTTCCCTCGGAGAACGAGCTGACCCGGACGCTGGGCGTCAGCCGCATGACGGCCCATCGCGCCTTGCGCGAGCTCACCCATGAGGGCGTGCTGCGCCGCGTCCGCGGGGCGGGCAGCTACGTCGCGGGGCTCAAGCCCGAATCCGCCTTGTTCGAGATCCGCAACATCGCCGAGGAGATCGCAGCCCGCGGCGGCCGGCACAGCGCCGATGTGCTGCTGCTGACCTCCGAGAAGGCGAGCGCCGAGGCGGCGGTCGCCTTCGACATCAAGCCCGGCGCCCGGCTCTTCCACAGCCTGCTCCTCCATCGCGAGAACGGCCAGCCGGTCCAGCTCGAGGACCGGCTCGTGAGCCCGGCCTTCGCGCCTGCCTATCTGAAGCAGAATTTTACCGCCGCCACCCCGCATCAGTATCTGATGGGGCTGCAGCCGCCCGATGGGGTGGAGCATGCGGTAGAGGCGATCCTGCCCGATCGAAAGATTCAGAAGCTCCTCGATCTCGGGCCGCATGAGCCCTGTCTCCTGCTCCTGCGGCGAACCTGGTGCGCCGGGGAAGTGGTGACGCGGGCCCGGCTCGTCTATCCGGGCCGGCGCTACCGGTTAGCCGGGCGGCAGGCCTTTCGCTGATCTCGACCCTGGTCCCAAAGTTGTATATACAAGCCGCGCCCTGATCGATCCTGCGAGGAAAATCCGATGAGCGCATCCCCCTCCCCCCGTCTCGACAACGAACGCAAGATCCGCAGCCCGCGCGGCAGCACTCTTTCCGCCAAGAGCTGGCAGACCGAGGCGGCGATGCGCATGCTGATGAACAATCTCGACGCCGAGGTGGCGGAGAAGCCGCAGGAGCTTGTCGTCTATGGCGGCATCGGCCGCGCGGCGCGCGACTGGCATTGCTACGATCGCATCGTCGCCACGCTGAAGACCCTGGGACCCGAGGAGACGCTGCTGGTGCAGTCGGGCAAGCCCGTGGGCGTCTTCCGCACCCATGCCGATGCGCCTCGTGTGCTGCTCGCCAATTCCAATCTGGTGCCCCATTGGGCGACCTGGGAGAAATTCCACGAGCTCGACCGCGCCGGGCTGATGATGTACGGCCAGATGACCGCCGGCTCCTGGATCTATATCGGCAGCCAGGGAATCGTTCAGGGCACCTATGAGACTTTCGTCGAGGTCGGCCGGCGCCATTACGGCGGCGATCTCGCCGGGCGCTGGTTCCTCACCGGCGGGCTCGGCGGCATGGGCGGGGCCCAGCCCCTGGCGGCCATCATGGCGGGCGCCTCCATGCTCGCGGTCGAATGCCAGCCGAGCCGGATCGAGCGCCGGCTGGAGACCCGCTATCTCGACGCCAAGGCCGACAATATCGATCACGCTTTGGCGCTGATCAAAGAGGCCTGCGACAGCCGAAAGCCGGTCTCCGTCGGCCTCTTGGGCAATGCCGCCGAAATCTTCCCCGAGCTGCTCCGCCGGGGCGTCAGACCCGATGCGGTGACGGATCAGACCTCCGCCCATGACCCCCTCAACGGTTACCTGCCCGCGGGATGGAGCCTCGACCAGGCGGAGCGGCTACGCACAACCGACCCCGAGCGGGTGATCAAGGCCGCGAAGGAATCCATGGCGGTTCAGGTTCGCGCCATGCTGGAGTTCCATCGCCGGGGCATTCCGACCCTGGATTACGGCAACAACATCCGCCAGATGGCGCTCGAGATGGGCGTTACGGACGCCTTTGATTTCCCCGGCTTCGTCCCGGCCTATATCCGCCCGCTGTTCTGCCGCGGCATCGGCCCCTTCCGCTGGGCGGCTCTCTCGGGGGATCCCGAGGACATCTACCGCACGGATCGGCGAGTGAAGGAGCTGATGCCCGACGACAGGCATCTGCACAACTGGCTCGACATGGCGGCCAAGCGCATCCAGTTCCAGGGCCTGCCGGCCCGCATCTGCTGGGTTGGGTTGGGCGACCGGGCGCGCCTCGGCCTCGCTTTCAACGAGATGGTGGCCGAGGGCGAGGTCAAGGCAC
>DATHQQ010000751.1:0-13640 GCA_035482595.1 Verrucomicrobiia bacterium | reverse complement strand
GGATTGAGCTTCGGCGCGCAGTTGGCCATACCAGCGCGCTCCAATCGGGCCATGACGCGATCCATTTCCTTGGCCAGATTGTCCATCGCCGCCTGCGGCGTCTTCTCGCCGGTTACGGCGGCGGCCACATTGGGCCACCAGAGCTGGGCCAGCTTCGGATAGTCGGGCACGTTGGTTCCCGTCGGCGTCCAAGCGACGCGCGCCGGGCTGCGGTAGAACTCGACCAGGCCGCCCAGCTTGGGTGCCAGATCGGTCATGGCCTGGCTGACGATGTCCGACTGGCGGATCGGAGTCAGCCCTACAATCGTCTTCTTCAGTGTCGTCGATTTGCAGACGCAGAACTGGGCGTAGAGCCACGCCGCCTTGCGCCGCTCCAGCGGGGTCGACTTCAGCATGGTCCAGGAGCCGCAATCCTGATAGCCGTTCTGCATGCCTTCCTTCCAATAGGGCCCGTGAGGCGAGGGCGCCATGCGCCACTTTGGCGTCCCGTCCGCATTCATGACCGGGAGACCCGGCTTGGTCAGCGCGGCGGTGAAGGCCGAGTACCAGAAGATCTGCTGCGCGATCGCACCCTGGCCGGGAACGGGACCGGCCTCGGAGAAGGTCATGCCCGGCGCCTCCGGCGGGGCATATTTCTTCATCCAGTCGATGTACTTGGTCAGCGCATAGACAGCCGCAGGGCTGTTGGCGCCGCCACCCCGGCTGACCGAAGCGCCGACCGGACGGCAGTCCTCGACCCGGATTCCCCATTCGTCGACGGGCAGGCCATTGGGTATCCCCTTGTCCGCCTCGCCGGCCATGGAGAGCCAGGCATCGGTGAAGCGCCAGCCGAGCGAGGGATCCTTCTTGCCATAGTCCATATGGCCATAGACACGGACGCCATCGATTTCCTTCACGTCGTTCGTGAAGAAGTCGGCGATATCCTCATAGGCCGACCAGTTGACGGGCACACCGAGCTCATAGCCGTGCTTGTCCTTGAACTTCTGCTTTAGATCGGCGCGGTCGAACCAATCGGCGCGGAACCAATAGAGATTGGCGAACTGCTGGTCGGGAAGCTGATAGAGCTTGCCGTCCGGCGCGGTCGTGAAGCTCTTGCCGATGAAGTCGTTGACGTCGAGGGTCGGCAGCGTCACGTCCTTGCCTTCCCCGGCCATGAAGTCGGACAGGGGAACCGATTCGCCGTAGCGGAAATGGGTCCCGATGCAATCGGAGTCGTTGATGTACATGTCGTAGATATTCTTGCCCGACTGCATCTGGGTCTGCATCTTCTCGACGACATCCCCCTCCTGGATGTAGTCGTGCGTCAGATTGATGCCCGTGATCTCCCGAAAGGCCTTGGCCAGGGTTTTCGACTCATAGATATGCGTATCGATCGTTTCGGAGACGACGTTGATATTCTGGCCGACATAGGGCTTCGCAGCTTCGAAGAAGAACTTCATCTCCTCCATCTGCTGTTCCTTGGTCAGCGTGCTCGGCTGGAATTCGTTGTCGACCCAGGTCTGGGCGGCATCCAGGGCAGCTTCGGCCGACCATGGCCTGAGGCCGATAGCGGCCGTCACGGCCAGGGCTGTCGCGCCCTTGAGCATGGTACGCCGGGTAATGATCGAAGAGGCTTCCTTCCGGCTCATGTCGTTTCCTCCATGTTGCCCCTCCCCTGTGATCTCTACGCTGGCTCGGGATGGAGGGGTTTTCCTCCAGCCAGCTCCGGCATAGGCGCTGGCACCCCTCAGAAAACTCCGGCAGCTATCCCCAGCGCATGACGGCGATGAGATAGAGCATCGCCACCACCAGCGTCCCCGCCACCGCGGTCCAGCTGGCCCATTCGGTGAAATAGATTCCGGCTAAATTGATGTAGGCGCTGCCCAGCAGTCCGATGAACAGGCGATCGCCGCGCGTCGTCGTCATCGGCAGAAAGCCTCGGCGGGGCACCGTCGGCGAGACGACCTGCCAGACCGTCATGCCGGCCAGCATGACGGCGATGACGATGAAGAAGATCGCCGTCGGCAGGGTCCAGGCCATCCAATCCATGGGTCTACCCTCCTCGCCTCAGACCCGGCCAAGGGCGAAGCCCTTGGCGATGTAGTTGCGAACGAACCAGATCACGAGCGCGCCAGGTATGATGGTGATGACGCCGGCAGCGGCGAGCACGCCCCAATCCATCCCGGCCGCGCTGACCGTGCGCGTCATCGTCGCGGCAATGGGCTTGGCGTCGACCGAGGTGAGGGTCCGCGCCAAGAGCAGCTCGACCCAGCTGAACATGAAACAGAAGAAGGCCGTCACCCCGACCCCCGAGCGGATCAGCGGCAGGAAGATGCGCAGGAAAAACCGCGGGAAGCTGTAGCCGTCGATATAGGCCGTCTCGTCGATCTCGCGCGGCACGCCGGACATGAATCCCTCGAGGATCCAGACCGCCAGCGGCACGTTGAAGAGCATATGCGCCAGGGCCACGGCGAGATAAGTATCGAACAGGCCGATCGAGGAATAGAGCTGGAAGAAGGGCAGCAGGAACACCGCCGGCGGCGACATCAGGTTCGTCAGCAGCCAGAAGAACATGTGCTTGTCGCCGAGGAAGCTGTAGCGCGAGAAGGCATAGGCCGCCGGCAAGGCGACCAGCACCGAGAACACCGTGTTCATCGAGACATAGGCGATCGAGTTCAGATAGCCGCTGTACCAGCCGGGATCCGTGAAGATGGTGCGGAAATTCGCGATCGTCGGCGCATGGGGAAATAGAGTGAAGCTGCCGAGGATCTCCTCATTGGTCTTCAGCCCCATGTTCACCATCCAGTAGATGGGCAGGAGGATGAACAGGAAATAGAGGATCAGGGCGACGCTGCGCTTCCTCATGACGCCGGACCTTTCCCGAGGTTCTGGATCACCGTGTAGAAGATGAAGCTGAGCAGCAGGATGATCAGGAAGTAGATGATGGAGAATGCGGCCGCCGGCCCGACGTCGAACTGGCCGACGGCCAGCGTCGTCAGATACTGGCTGAGGAAAGTCGTGGAATTGCCCGGGCCCCCTCCCGTCAGCACGAAGGGCTCGGTATAGATCATGAAGCTGCCCATGAAGCGCAGCAGGATCGCGATCAGGAGAACGCCCCGCAGCTTCGGCAACTGGATGTAGCGGAAGACCGCCCAGGGCGACGCGCCGTCGATGCGGGCCGCCTGGTAATAGGCGTCGGGGATCGCCCGCAAGCCCGCGAAGCAGAGCAGGATGACCAGCGGTGTCCAATGCCAGACATCCATCACGACGACCGTGATCCAGGCGTCGCCCGGACTGGCGGTGTAGTTGTAGTTCAGCCCCAGCGCGTTGACGAGATAGCCTGCCAGTCCGATATCGCCGCGTCCGAAGATCTGCCAGATGGTCCCAACCACGTTCCAGGGAATCAGCAGGGGCAAGGCGAGCAGGACGAGGCAGAGCGAGGCGCGCCAGCCGCCGATCGGCAGCGTCAGGGCGAGCGCGATCCCGAGTGGAATCTCGATGAGGAGCACGATGGCGGAGAATTCGATCTGCCGGATGAGCGCATCGTGCAGATCCTCGTCCTGGAGCACCTGCAGGAACCATTCCGTGCCGACGAAGACCCGCTGCTCGGGCCCCAGGATGTCCTGCACCGAATAGTTGACCACGGTCATCAGCGGGATGAGGGCGCTGAAGGCAACGCAGATGAAGACCGGAATGACCAGGAGCCAGGCCTTGTTGTTGGCGGTCTTCTGCATCGCCTGTCCCCTCCCGCCTCAGTCGATCGCCCGGCCGCCGGCGTAGAGCCGGGTGCGCTCCGCCGGCAGCAGCAACCAGCCCCGGCCGAGGGCGACGGTCTCGTCCTCCGGAAGCTTGGCCTTCAGCACCTGTCCGCTGAGGCGCGCCGTAACGATCTTGTAATTGCCCAGATCCTCCACCGCCTCGAAATCGGCGGCGATGGCGCCCGGCCGAGCCGCCGCCAGGCAGCGCAGGAATTCGGGGCGGATTCCCAGCTGCAGCTCGCCGCCCGCGGCCCGCGCGCGCTCAGCCTTCTCGGCCGTCAGCGGCAGGCGCACCCCATCGATGGCGATCGAATCCCCGTCGAGCCGGCAGGGCAGCAGGTTCATGCCCGGGCTGCCGATGAAATAGCCGACGAAGGTATGGGCCGGCGTCTCGAACAGCTGCTGCGGCGTGCCGAGCTGGACGACCTGCCCCTCATACATCACAACCACCTGGTCGGCGAAGGTGAGGGCCTCCACCTGGTCATGGGTCACGTAGATCAGGCTGAGCCGGAACTGCTGATGGATCTGCTTCAGCTTGCGCCGCAGGATCCATTTGATATGCGGGTCGATCACGGTCAGCGGCTCGTCGAACAGGATCGCCGCCACGTCCTTGCGCACCAGGCCGCGGCCGAGCGAGATCTTCTGCTTGGCATCCGCGCCCAGCCCGCTCGCCCGGCGCTTGAGATCGGCGCCGAGCTCGAGCATCTCGGCGACCTCATGCACGCGCGATCTGACCTCGGCCTCGGCCAGCTTGCGGTTTCGCAGGGGGAAGGCGAGGTTGTCGAAGACGGTCATGGTGTCGTAGATGACCGGGAACTGGAAAACCTGGGCGATATTGCGCTGCTGCGGCGCCAGTTCGGTCACGTCGCGGCCGTCGAACAGCACGCGCCCCTGGCTGGGGCGGATGAGGCCCGAGATGATATTGAGCAGGGTCGTCTTGCCGCAGCCCGATGGCCCCAGCAGGGCATACGCGCCGCCATCCTCCCAGGTCATGTCCATCTCGCGCAGCGCGTAATCCGTGGGCGCGGTCGGGATCGCCTTGTAGCTATGAGCCAGCCCCTTGAGCTCGATGTGGGCCATCAGGGCACCCCCGCGGCGCGTGTCGGCGCGGCGGCGAGCGCGCCGGTCGCATCGAAGGCATAGAGCCGCTGTGGATCGATATGGAGCGTCACCGGCTGGCCAAGCTCGTAGCGATGGACGCCCTCGCGCTGCACCACGAGGCTGAGGCCGTTGTGGCGCGCATGCACGAAGGTCTCCGACCCGCTGATCTCCGACAGCTCGACCGAGGCGGGAACAGCGAGGTCCGCCGCAGCCCGCGGCTCCAGGAAGATATGATTGGCGCGGACACCCAGGCGGTAGTGCCCCGCACCAAGCCCGTTCATATGCGTGGGCGCGGCAAAGGCGACATCGGCCGAGAGCCGCGCCTGCCCGCCGCCAAGTTCCACCGGCATGAGGTTCATGGGCGGGTCGCTGAAGATCTCGCCCACCCGCAGATTCGCGGGGTGGTGATAGACGTCGATCGTGGTGCCGAACTGGATCACGCGGCCGGCATCGAGCACCGCGGTATTGCCGCCCAGCATCAGCGCCTCGGCCGGTTCCGTCGTCGCATAGACCACGGTGACGGCGCGCTCGGCGAAGATCTCGCGCATCTCGGCCCGCAACTCCTCGCGCAGCTTGTAATCGAGATTGACGAGTGGCTCGTCCAGCAGCAGCAGATCGGCGCCCTTGATCAAAGCGCGCGCGATGGCCGTGCGCTGCTGTTGGCCGCCCGAGAGCTGCGCGGGCAGACGGTCGAGAAGGGAATCGATGCGCATGATCTGGGCCGTTGTCCGGACCCGGCGGTCGATCTCCGCGGCCTCCAGCTTGCGCGCCATGCGCAGCGGCGAGGCGATGTTCTCGTAGACCGTGAGCGAGGGATAGTTGACGAACTGCTGATAGACCATGGCGACGTTGCGCCGGCGCACCCCGATGCCGGTCACATCGCGGCCGTCCACCAGGAGTCGCCCCGCCGTCGGCCGGTCGAGCCCGGCCATGATGCGCAGCAGCGAGGTCTTGCCGGCGAGCGTTGGGCCTAGCAGCACGGTCACGGAACTGGCCGGGAGGCTGAGGTCGATATCCTCCAGATGCATGGCCGCACCAACGCGCATGCCGATTTTTTCCAGCGCCAGGGTCATGACGTTCCGGCCCGCGCCCGCTGCGCCTCAGTCTCGCCGAGCCAGGCCTCGAGGGCGGCCACTGTCGCCGGCGCCACATGGAGGCCCCGCTTCGATCGCCGCCAGAGGATATCCTGGGCCGTGACTGCCCATTCCTCCCGCGTCAGATATTCGATCTCGCGGCTGTAGAGATCATCGCCCAGATGGAGGCCGAGATCGTTGATCCCTTGCGCATCGCCCAGCAGCCGCGCAATCCGGGTGCCATAGGCGCGCCCATAGCGGCGCGCCAGATCCGCCGGCAGCCAGGGCCAGCGGCTCTGGGCCGAGCGCAGGAAGCTCTCGAAATCGGCATTGGGAATGTCGCCGCCGGGCAAGGCCGCCGCATGGGTCCAGGGCGGCCCGCTCTGCGGGAAATGCGGCTTCAGTTTCTCCAGCGCATGTTCGGCGAGCTTGCGGAAGGTTGTGATCTTGCCGCCGAAGACCGACAGCAAAGGTGCTATTCCTCCGACGTCGTCGAGCTCGAGCACATAGTCCCGCGTCACCGCCGAGGCGCTGGCGGATTCATCGTCATGCAGCGGCCGGACGCCGGCATAAGTCCAGACCACATCGGCGGGCGAGATCTGCTTGACGAAATGATCGTTGATGACTTGGCAGAGGTAGGCGATCTCGTCGGCCGATATGACGACCTTGGCAGGATCGCCCTCATAGGTCTCGTCGGTGGTGCCGATCAGCGTATGGTCGCCTTCATAGGGAATTGCGAAGACGATGCGCCGGTCGTTGTTCTGGAGGATATAGGCCTGCTCGCCCTCGAACAGCTGCGGGACGACGATGTGGCTGCCCTTGACCAGACGCAGGCGCTGGCGATGCGGCAGGCCGAGGGCATGCTCCACGAAGCTCGCGACCCAGGGACCGGCGGCATTGACGAGGCAGCGGGCCCGGATCGTCCGGCGCTCCCCTGTCGCGACATTCTCGATGACGGCGGTCCAGGATGGTCCCTCGCGGCGCGCGGAGATGCAACGCGTGCGGGTCAGGATCTCGGCCCCGCGCTCCTTCGCGTCGAGGGCGTTCAACGCCACCAGCCGCGCATCATCGACCCGGCAATCGGAATAGCTGAAGCCCTTGGTCAAGGAGGGCTTGAGCGGCCTGCCGGCGGGATCGCGCCTGAGGTCGAGCCCGCGCGAGCCCGGCAGCAGCTTGCGCCCGCCCAGATGGTCGTAGAGGAGAAGCCCGAGGCGCACGAGCCAGGCCGGTCGCAAGGCGGACTCATGCGGCAGCACGAAGGTGAGCGGGCGGATGATATGCGGGGCGTTGCGAAGCAGAACCTCGCGCTCGATCAGCGCCTCGCGGACTAGGCGGAACTCGTAATATTCGAGATAGCGCAGCCCGCCATGGATCAGCTTGGTGCTGGCCGATGAGGTGGCGCTCGCGAGATCGCTTTGCTCGACCAGCAAGACGCTGAGGCCGCGGCCGACCGCATCGCGCGCGATGCCCGCACCATTGATGCCGCCGCCGACGATCAGCAGATCGATGCTACCGGCGTTGCCTCCCTCGGTCGCTGGCAAGCCTGCTCTCCTCCCGTGCCGGCCCCCAAGGTTTCCCCCGCTCGAGGCGAGGTTCCAGGAGCCCTAGAAAATGAGCCGGAAGGGTAAATTCGAAAACATATTTTCACAAATGAAATTTCTGAGCTCGATTTTTTGCAGTTGCGAACGTTAAGATTCATCCATCTTTAGGGAATCGTGCGGTCTGTCAGCCGCGCCCTAGCCGGCGACATGCAACCGGACGTCGTTCTTGGCCAGGAGCTCGCAGATGTCGGCGGAGGGCGTCCGATCGGTGAAGAAGGCGTCGAGATCGCCGAGATTGCCCAGGCGCACCATTGCGCTGCGGCCGAACTTACTATGGTCGGAGACCAGGAAGACTTGGCGCGAATTGGTCATGATGCATTTGGAGGCCCGCACCTCCCTGTGATCGAAATCCAGCAGCGAGCCATCGGCGTCGATTCCGCTGATGCCGATGATGCCGAAGTCGACCTTGAATTGACCGAGGAAGTCGATGACGGTCTCGCCGACCACGCCTCGGTCCCAGCTGCGCACGACACCGCCGGCGATGATGACCTCGAATTCGTCGTTCTGGCTGAGGATGCTGGCCACTTGCAGATTATTGGTGATGACGCGCAGGCCGCGATGGCGCAGCAGCGCCTTGGCCACTTCCTCCGTCGTCGTGCCGATATTGATGAAAAGGGAGGCGTCGTTGGGAATATGCTGGGCGGTCAGCTGCGCGATCTGGCGCTTGGCCTCCAGCAGCTGCACCTGCCGAGTCTGATAGGCCGTGTTCTCCACGCTCGAAGGTAGCCCGGCGCCGCCGTGATAGCGCTGCAGGAGCTCCCGGTCACAAAGCTGGTTGATGTCTCGCCGCACGGTCTGGGGCGTGACGGAGAAATGATCCGCCAGCGCCTCGATCGACATGAAGCCGCGTTGGTGGACGAGGTCGAGGATTTGCTGCTGACGCGTGTCTTGGGACATGTTTGCCTGTCGGTGCCGGATCCGCACGACTGCGGACGGGGTGATGCTATCCCACCACGTGCCTTCGCAAAAGAACTCACATCATCGCTCAAGCCACTCAAATCGCCCAATTCGAATTCGATTTCGAAGATCCCAGGTCAGAAAACACGACATGTATCACTAACGAACAGATATCAAAGGAGAATGTTCGATTTCGCTGCCCGACTCCGAGGATGGCCCTCAGGCCACCCCGCGCCGCTTGGGTCGCAGGATATGCCGATGATCGGCGTGATAGAGCCGGCTGTCGACGAAGTCCTGCTTGTCGAAGACCCGGCCGACGAAGATGAGGGCCGTACGGGTGATCTTGCGGGCCTTCACCTTCGCCTTGATGTCGGCGAGGGTCCCCCGGATGACCTGCTGATCGGGCCACCCCACCCGATAGACGACGACGACCGGACAATCGGTGCCGTAGATCGGGCTCAGATCCGCGACCACGAGATGGATATTCCGCACGGAGAGATGGATGGCGAGGGTCGCCCCGGCGGCACCCAGGGTCTTCAGATCCTCGCCCGCCGGCATGGGGGAGGCCTTGCCCGCCGTACGCGTCAGGATCACGGTCTGGCTGATCTCGGGCAGGGTCAGCTCCGTCTTGAGCAGGGCGGCCGCGGCGGCGTAGGCGGGCACGCCGGGAACGATCTCGTAGCCGATCTCCAGAGCATCGAGCCGGCGCATCTGCTCGGCGATGGCGCCGTAGAGCGAGGGATCGCCGGAATGGACGCGCGCGACATCCTGGCCGTCGGCTGCGGCGCCCTCCATATGGCCGATGATCTCGTCCAGGGTCAGCGGCGCGGTGTCGATGACGCGCGCATGGGCGGCGGCATGGGCGACCACCGCCGGCGGCACCAGGGAGCCGGCATAGAGCACCAGGGGACATCGGGCGATCAGATCTCGCCCGCGAAGAGTCAACAGCTCGGGATCGCCGGGTCCGGCCCCGATGAAATAAACCGTCATGCGGCGCCCTCCTCGCCCTTCTCCGCGTTCTTGCCGGCATAGCCGCGCGGGGTATAGACCCAATCGCCGCCGTCGGGTCGCGCTACACGGCGCGTCGTGCTGGCGCCGATCAGAACCACGGTCAGCATGTCCACAGCCTCCGTATCCAGCGCCGCGAGCGTCGTCACCTTGAGGCTCTCCTCGGGACGGCCGAGATTGCGGCCGAGCACCACGGGCGTTTCGGGCGGCCTCGCCTGAAGCAGGATGGCACGGGCGGCGGCTAGCTGATGGCGCCGCCGAAGCGAGACCGGGTTATAGAGTGCGACCACGAAATCCGCCTCGGCAGCCGCCTTGAGTCGACGCTCGATGGCAGACCAGGGGGTCAGCAGATCGGAAAGGGAGATGGCGCAAAAGTCATGCCCGAGCGGCGCGCCGGCGCGCGCCGCCGCTGCCTGCATAGCCGAGACCCCGGGCACGCCCTCGATTTCGATCCGCGCCCAGTCCGCCCTGCCGCGGCGCTCGATCAGCTCGAAGACCAGCGTGGCCATGGCATAGATGCCGGCATCACCCGAGGAAATCAGCGCCACATTTCCGCCTTGCGCCGCAATATCAAGGGCATGGACGACGCGCTTCTCCTCGGCGCCGAGGTCGAACTCATGGAGAGTTTTTCCCGTCGCCAGGGGCTCGAGGAGGTCGAGATAGAGGCGATAGCCGACCCAGTCCGTCGCCGCGCGCAAGGCGGCCCCGGCGGCGGCGGTGCGCCCTTCGGCCGATCCCGGGCCGATGCCCACGATGGCCAGTCGACCGCGCGGCTGCCCGATTCTCATCGGGTCGAGAATTCCCGGCGCCAGGGCGATCGCGGCGGTGGAGCGCTTCCCGCGGCGCTTCGGCAGGACGAGGCGACCCGCCTCGCCCACGGCGGCCAGCGCCGCACCCTCCGCAACCCCATGGCAACCGGTCTCGCGAAAGACGAGATCGGAGGGGGTGGCGAGCCGCGGTGCCTCGGCTTCCAGCCGCGCGGCGTCGAAGAAGCGGGCCGGTACGCCGAAATGCCGGGCGAGAGCATGGACCGCCGGCTCGGCGGCCTTGAGGTCGATGGAGGCGATACAGGCGAGGGACAGAGAAGAGAGCCCCGCCTCCGCCAGTGCTTCCTCGGCGAGTACGATCAGCTCCTCGGCCGGCGCCAGCCTCTCGCAGCCGACACCCAAAACGACCGTCGCCGGATGAAACAGCAGGCCGTCGGTGGTGGCGCGACGGCGCTCCGTCACGATGATTCGCCGAGCTGCCTCGTCCGCCAACGACAAGCCTGAGAGCCAGTCGCTTGGCACGGATGTCTCATTCTCCAGCGCGACCGTTTCTCCAGCCAGCAGAGCGGCCATGATTGCCTTCGCGGCCTCCGGATTTCCCAGCCGCCAGCCAGGCGGCGGGGTATCGAGGGCGACGCCATGGCGCAGGTCGCCAGCGGTGGTGACCGCCGCCTGGCCGCCAAGGGCCTCGGCAAGCCGGCGTGCCAGCTCGTTCGCCCCGTGGTGGCCCCCCAGCAGCGGCACGGCGGTGCTGCCGTCCTCGGCCAGGGCGAGCACCGGCGGCTCCCGGGTCTTGTCCGTCAGCAGCGGCGCCAAGGAGCGGATCAGCACCCCGGCGGCACAGAGGCCAATGATGGGCCGGCCCTCGGCGAAGAGCTGCCTGAGGTGAACCCCGACCTCGGCGAAGCTGACGGCGCAGCCCGGGACCCGCGGGGCGAAGCCATGCAGCTCGCCATCGATGGCCCGCGCAGCGCGCTCGCCGGTGGCCAGCGCGGAGGGACCGAGAATGATGACCGCCGGTTTCATGATTTTCCCTGCACCAGGATCATGGAGAAATAAGGCGCCTCGCCCGCGGCTGCTTCCCGCAACGGCAGCACCCGCTGGGTGCCCAGGCTCGCCCGTTCCACATAACGGGCGCGGTCAGTCAACCCGAGTTCCTCCATCACGGCGCGAATCTTGGCGAGATGCCGGCCCACCTTGATGATCGCCGCCGCTTCGCATTGGCCGAGGCGCAAGCGCAGCTCGGCCTCCGGCAAGGGGCCTGGAATAACCGTGAGGCTCTGGTTGCGCAGCGCGAGCGGCGTCTCGGCGGCGCCGGCGCAGGCCATCAGGGAGGAGACGCCGGGAACGATGGCCACAGGGCAGCGGCCGGCCAGGCGCCCATAGAGATAGATGAATGAGCCGTAGAAGAAGGGATCGCCCTCGCAGAGAACGGCCACACGCCGTCCTACGGCGACCTCCTTCAGGATCTCTTCCGCCGCGGAATCATAGATATCCGCCTTGGGAAAGCTGCCGTCGCCCAGGGCCATGCGGATGGCGATCTCCCGCTGCCCGCCGGGAAGATGCGGGGCGACTATGCTGCGCGCGAAGCTCTCGCCCTGCTCCGGCGCCGGAAAAGCGATCACCTCGGCGGCACGGATCAAACGCAGCGCCTTCAGCGTCAAGAGCTCCGGGTCGCCGGGCCCGACGCCGATGCCCCAGACCCGGGCGCTATCGCTGCCGATCACGGCTTCACCGCGGCCCATTGGGTGACGGGCATCAGCGGGCGCCAGCCAAGGAGAGAGCCGACCGGCTCGGCCCGGGAGATCGCGATGCGCGTCAGCCGGCCGCCGAGCTCGCCCCGATGCCGGGCGACGCACATCTCGCCTTCCACCGTCACGACATTGGCGACGAGCCTCCCGCTGCTGGGAAGCGCTGCCCAGCAGCGCTCGACCAAGCCCGGGGTCGCAACGCCGCCGCCGATGAATATGGCATCCGGGGAGGCCAGTTGCTCCAGCGCCTGTGGTGCCTCCCCGGCGACGATCTCGATTTCCGGCGTGCCGAGCGCGCTCGCATTCTCGGCGATGAGCGCCCGCCGCTTGGCATCGCTCTCGACGGCGATCGCCTTCATATCGCGCCCGGCACGCAGCCATTCGATCGCGATGGATCCGCAGCCGGCGCCGACATCCCAGAGCCGCTGCCCTGGGAAGGGCGCGAGCACGGCCAGGGTCGCCGCGCGAATTTCGCGCTTGGTGAGCTGCCCGTCATGACGGAAGGCGTCATCGGGCAGCCCGGGCAGACGGGGAAGACTTTGGACGCCGGGATCGGCGACGCATTCGACGGCAAGGGTGTTGAGATCGGCTGTCCGCACCGAGGTCCACGTCTCTGCCGTCGCTTCGAGGATCCGCTCCTGCTGCCCGCCCATATGCTCGAGGAGGATCAGGCGGCTCTTAGCGAACCCGCGCCGCACGAGTTCGGCGGCGATCTGGGCCGGCGTGGTGCCGTCATGCGAAAGCAATAGCAGCCGGGCCCCGGGATGGAGAAACCCCGCAAATCGCGGCAGCGGCCGACCATGCAGGGTCAGGCATTCGCATTCGGCGATCGGCCAGCCGAGGCGGGACGCCGCCAGGCTGAAGGCTGAAACCGCCGGCAGCATCAGCGTCTCCGACATCGGCACCGCGCGTGCCAAAGTGACGCCGATGCCGAAATGCATGGGATCGCCTGTCGCCAGCACTACCACCGGCCGGCCGCGACGGCGCAGGATCTCTTCGACGGTTCGTGTCAGCGGCACCGCCCAGCTGAGGCGCTCGCCGTCGATCGTCGGGGGCAGCATGGCGAGGTGCCGCTCGCCGCCGACGATCAGCTCCGCTCCTTCGACGAGCGACCGGCCGAGAGCGGAAAGCTCCGGCCAGCCACCCTCCCCCACCCCGACGATGGACAACCAGCGGCTCATTGTTGGTTTCTCATGCCGGCCCATCGCCGATCAGCAGCGCATTGACGGCGGCAGCGGCCAGCGCGCTGCCGCCGCGGCGGCCTTGCAAGGTGACATAGGGGATGCCGAGCCCTGCCTCGATCAGCAGTGCCTTGGATTCGGTGGCACCCACGAAGCCTACGGGAAAAGCGAGGATCGCGGCCGGCCGATAGCCGTCGAGATCGATCCGCTCGATCAAACGGAAGAGTGCCGTCGGCGCATTGCCGATAGCCACCACCGCGCCGTCGAGCCGCTCGCCCCAAAGATCGACGGCCGCCGCACTTCGGGTATTGCCGATGCGCCGGGCTGCCTCGACGGTTTCGGGATTCTCGGTTCCGGCGAGAACCTCATTGGCGGCGGGAAGATGGCGACGAATGATTCCCCCCGCCGTCATCGCCGTATCGCAGAGCAGGGGGGCGCCGGCGGCGAGCGCCGCCCGGCCCGCCTGCACCATGTCCGGGCTGAAGACGAGTTCGCCCAGAATATCCGTCATGCCGCAGGCATGG
>DATHQQ010000750.1:0-7341 GCA_035482595.1 Verrucomicrobiia bacterium | reverse complement strand
AGAGCGCGCCATGGCGATGGACGATCCATCCCAGATCACCGGGCCGATGGGGTCTGAGGACATAGGGGACGGCCGGGGCGGGCCGCTCGCCCAGCAGGGTCTCGATCTCCGCCATATCCTCCACCAGGCGCTTCTGGGCCGGCGCCGGAAGGTCACGCAGCATGGCGCCGATCTCGTCCTGGGAGCGATGGTCGAGGGGCGCGAAGGCGGCGCGGCCGAGCGCGGTCAAGGTCAGGAGGCTCTGGCGGGCATCCAGCGGGCTCGCGGCGCGCCTGATCAGGCCGCGCGCCTCGAAGCCCTTGAGGAGGCGGCTGAGATAGCCGGCATCGAGGCCGAGATCGCGGACCAGTGCGCTCGCCGTCGCATCTTCCCGGTGGGCCAGCTCATAGAGCACCCGGGCCTCGGTCAGAGAGAAGGGGCTCTTGAGCAGCCCCTCCTGGAGCACGCCGATCCGGCGGGTATAGAAACGGTTGAAGCGCCGGACGGCGGCGATGCGGGCCGGCAAAGCGGGGTCGGGAAGCAAATTATGCCCGGCGACAGTCATATGCCATAGTCAATCAATTATTTGACTAAGTCAACATATACAGGAACCGCCTGGCGAGGCAGTATGCGCGGCGATCGGCGGCCAGGAGGGTTTGATGGACGGCGCAGGGGCAGGAATCGACCGGGACCATATCGCGGCGACCTATGAGCGGATCCGGCCGCATCTGAGGCGCACCCCGGTCATCGCGGTGGATGGCGAGGATATCGGCGCCCCTGGCGCCCGCCTCACCTTCAAGCTCGAATTCCTGCAGCATGCCGGCTCCTTCAAGACCCGCGGGGCCTTCGCCAATCTCCTGCTGCGCAAGGTCCCGGCCGCGGGGGTCGCCGCGGCTTCCGGGGGCAATCACGGCGCCGGCGTCGCCTTTGCGGCCCGCAAGCTGGGCCATCCCGCGCGCATCTTCGTGCCCAGCATCGCCTCGCCGGCCAAGCTCGCCCTGATCCGCAGCTGTGGCGCGGAGCTGGTCATGGGCGGCGAGCGCTATGACGATGTCCTTGCGGCCTGCAACCAATATGTCGCCGAGACGGGGGCGCTGGCCGTCCATGCCTATGACCAGCCCGAGACCCTGCTGGGCCAGGGCAGCGTCGGGCTGGAATTCGAGCAGGATTCGCCCGATCTCGACACGCTCTTCGTGGCGGTGGGTGGCGGCGGGCTCATCGGCGGCATCGCTTCCTGGTATGCCGGAAGGGTCAAGATCATCGGCGTCGAGCCGGAGCTCGCCCCCACCCTCTACGAGGCGCTGGCGGCCGGCGCGCCGGTGGATGCCAAGGCCGGCGGCATCGCCGCCGACTCCCTGGCGCCCCGGCGCGTGGGCGAGATCATGTTCCCCATCGCCCAGCGCCATGTCGCGGAGGTGCTGCTGGTGCCCGACGAGGCGATCCGCCAGGCGCAGGAGACCATCTGGCGGGCGCTGCGCGTGGTGACCGAACCCGGCGGGGCTACGGCGCTGGCGCCGCTGCTCGCCGGCCTCTACCGGCCCAAACCGGGTGAGCGCATCGGCGTTCTGCTCTGCGGGGCCAACACGACGGCGGTCGATTTCACCCGCTGAATCCCGACATGCCTCTTTCGGCTTTCTGGCGTCCCGGCAAAATGATAGCGTCTAGGCCGATCCCGCGATTCCCGGGAAAGATCGGTTCAAGAAAAACGGGGTAGGAACGCCCCCACCACGGTCGGACTGCCTCTCCAAGGGTAGCCGATATCGGACAAACAGAGAGGGATGCGAGAAATGAGAAAATTGCTTGCTGTCTTGGCTTTGGGCGCCAGCTGTGCCCTAGCCATGCCCGCCGCCCATGCAGCGACCCCTAAAGATACGCTGATCGAGGCGTGGCATATGGACGATATCATCACCCTCGACCCGGCGGAGATGTACGAACTCTCCACCTACGAGGTGAACGGCAACGTCTACGAGGCGCTGGTCGCCATCAACCCGCACAATACCGGCGAGATCCTGCACAAGGCCGCCGAGAGCTGGACCGTGTCCGACGACGGCAAGACCTATACCTTCAAGCTGCGTCCGAACATGAAGTTCCAGAGCGGCAATCCGCTCACCGCCGCCGACGTGGTCTATTCCTATCAGCGGCTGACGGCGCTCAACAAAGCGCCGGCCTTCCTGATCCAGGACCTAGGCATCACCCCGGACAACATGAACACCACGCTGAAGGCGGTCGACGATCTGACCTTCCAGATGACCGTGGATAAGCCCTATGCGCCCTCCTATGTCATCAACGTGCTCTGCGCCACCAACTTCTCCATCGTCGACAGCAAGCTGCTGAAGTCGAAGGAGGCCAAGGCGGCCGACGGCAGCAACGATTGGGGCAATGGCTGGCTGAAGACCAATTCGGCGGGCTCCGGACCCTTCGCCATCAAGCAGTGGAAGCCCAATGAGGTCATCACCGTCGAGGTGAATCCCAACTTCTACGGCACCAAGCCGAAGCTGAAGCGCATCGTGTGGCGCCACATCGCCGAGGAATCCTCCCAGCGCCTGCTGCTGGAATCCGGTGACGTCGACATCGCCCGCAACCTCTCGGCCGATCAGCTCGATGGCTTGCGCGCCAAGGGCGGCTTCGTGACGACGGCGACCGCCCAGAACACCAACCTCTATATGGGCCTCAACACCAAGAACCAGTATCTGGCCAATCCCAAGGTCCGCCAGGCGATCCGCTATCTCGTCGACTATGACGGGCTGGTGAAGACGGCGCTCAGGGAAGGCTGGGTCATCAATCAGACCTTCCTGCCGAACGGTGTGATGGGCTTCGTCGATTCCAATCCCTTCACCCTCGACATCGCCAAGGCCAAGGCGCTGCTCACCGAAGCGGGCTATCCCAACGGCTTCCCGATCACGGTCAATGTCGCCTCCACCGAGCAGTCGCGCATGGACATTGCCCAGAGCCTGCAGGAGACCTTCGCCAAGGTCGGCATCCAGCTGAAGATCCTGGCCTCGGACCAGAAGACGGTCATCACCGCCTACCGCGCCCGCAAGCACGACATGGCCCTGCTGACCTGGGGCATCGACTACTTCGACCCCGCCACCAACATGTCGTTCGTGGTCAACACCGACAATTCCGACAAGCCGGCGAGCAAGCCGCTGGCCTGGCGCAACGGCTGGATGGATCCGGACCTGAACGCCAAGGCCGCGGCGCTGAAGATGGAGCGCGACAGCGACAAGCGGAAGGCCGGCTACCAGGAGATGATCAAGGTATGGCAGCCGATCTCGCCCTTCGCCATGATGTACCAGCAGAACTGGGTGGCAGCGCTGACGCCGCAGGTGAAGAACTTCTTCATCGGCCCGTCGAACGAGATGACGCAATACCTCGACGTCTATAAGGAATAAACCAGCGCAATGTCGAAGCCGGCGATAGCTTCGGCGAGCGCCATCGACGCAAGCCTACCGGCCGAGGACAGCGTCTCCTCCCTTCACGGGTTGAGACGCTGGCTCCTCGGCGGGGGCGGCTTGATATTTTCTCTCCTCGTCACATTCTTTGGCCTGCTTCTGGTCACCTTCGTCATCGGGCGGCTGATGCCGGCCGACCCCGTGCTCGCCGCCGTGGGCGATCGCGCGAGCCTGTCGACCTACAACCAGGTGCGGGCTGAGATGGGCCTCGATCTGCCCATCTGGCACCAGTTCCTGATCTATGCCTGGAAGGTGCTGCACGGCGATTTCGGCATGTCGATCCTGACCGCCCAGCCGGTGCTGGACGATATCCGCCGGGTGTTTCCCGCCACCGCCGAGCTCGCCACCGTCGGCATCATCATCGGCATCGTCTTCGGCATCCCGCTCGGCGTCTGGTCGGCGGTCTACCGCAACAGCCTGCTGGACCATGTCATGCGGGTCCTGGGCCTCATCGGATATTCGGTGCCGATCTTCTGGCTCGGCATCATGGGGCTGCTCGTCTTCTACCTGAAGCTGGAATGGGTCGGCGGGCCCGGCCGCCTCGACGTCTATCTTGACGGCCAGGACCCGACCGTGACCGGCATGATCCTGGTCGATGCGCTGCTCGCCGGCGATTGGGAGGTGTTCGACAACGCCTTCAGCCACATCATCCTGCCGGCGACGCTGCTGGGCTACTACTCGCTGGCCTATATCTGCCGGATGACGCGCAGCCTGATGCTGGAGCAGCTCAATCACGAATATCTCATCACGGCGCGGGTCAAGGGACTGTCGGAACGCCGGGTCATCTGGCGCCATGCCTTCGGCAATATCCAGGTGCCGCTGATCACCGTGGTGGCGCTCGCCTTCGCCAATATCCTGGAAGGCTCCGTGCTGACCGAGACCGTCTTCGCCTGGCCCGGCATCGGGCGCTACATCACCACCGCGCTGCTCGCCGCCGATATGAACGCGGTGCTGGGCGGCACCGTCGTGGTCGGGCTGGTCTATATCGGCATGAATCTGTTCTCGGACCTTCTCTACCGCATCGTGGATCCCCGGGCGCGATGAGCGCCCATCAGACAAGCCTGGCGGTGCCGACCGGCCTCAAGGCCTGGCTCCTGACCGATACGCCCGGATCCGGCTGGCAGGCGGCCTGCGGCCGCGCCTTTCGCGGATGGCGCTCCTTCGCCCGCAACCCGCTGGGGCTGGTGGGGCTGGGGATCGTCGTGCTCCTCCTGCTCTGCGCCGCCTTCGCGCCCTGGATCGCGACCGCCGACCCCACCTCCCAGGATCTGGCCCTGCGCCTGGAGCCGCCCAGCGAAGCTCATTGGCTGGGCACCGACCGCATGGGCCGCGATACGTTTTCGAACCTCGTCTACGGCTCCCGCGTCACCCTCTACATCGTCGTATTGGTCCTGGTGATCGCCGCGCCCATCGGCCTCCTGATCGGATCGACCGCCGGCTATCTCGGCGGCAAGACCGATCAGGTCCTGATGCGCGTCACCGATATCTTCTTCTCCTTCCCGCGCCTCGTTCTGGCCCTGGCCTTCGTCGCCTCGCTTGGGCCGGGGCTCAACAATGCCATCATCGCCATCGCGCTCACGGCCTGGCCCGCCTATGCCCGGGTCGCCCGCGCCGAGACCCTGGCCGTGCGCCGAAGCGATTTCATAACCGCGGTCCGCGCCCAGGGGGCGGGAAGCTGGCGCATCATCTTCCGCCATATCATGCCGCTGTCGCTCCCCTCGGTCATCGTGCGCGCCACCCTCGACATGGCCGGGATCATCCTGACGGCCGCGGGGCTCGGGTTCCTCGGCCTGGGCGCCCAGCCACCGACGCCGGAATGGGGCGCCATGATCGCCGTGGGGCGCCAGAACATCCTCGACCAATGGTGGGTGGCCGCGGTGCCCGGCATGGCGATTTTCATCGTCAGCCTGGGCTTCAATCTGCTGGGCGACGGGCTGCGCGACGTTCTCGATCCCAAGATGACCTAGGGCCGGGCGGTGAGCGAAACCGATCAGCCGCTGCTGCGGGTCCAGAACCTCTCGGTCCGCTACGTCACGCCGACCGGCGTCGTCAATGCGCTGAAGAAGGTGAGCTTCGAGCTCGGGCGCGAGAAGCTTGGCATCGTCGGCGAATCCGGCTCGGGCAAATCGACCCTCGGCCGGGCGATCCTAAAGCTCATTCCGCGGCCGGGGGAGGTCAGCGCCGACCGGATCGACTTCATGGGCCGGGATCTGCAGACCCTCTCGGAAACCGAGATGCGCGCCGTCCGCGGTAAGCAGATCACCATGATCCTGCAGGATCCCAAATTCTCCCTGAACCCCGTGATGCGGGCGGGCGACCAGATCCTCGAGGCGCTGTCGATTCATGGCGGCATCGGCCGCCGCGAGGGGCGCAAGCGCGTCATGGAGATCCTGAAGGCCGTGCGCATCCGCGATCCCGAGCGCGTCTACAACGCCTATATCCACGAGCTTTCCGGCGGCATGGGCCAGCGCGTCATGACCGCGATGATGGTGGTAACCAACCCGATGCTGCTCATCGCCGACGAGCCGACCTCGGCGCTCGACGTGACCGTGCGGATGCAGGTGCTGGCCATCATCGACGATCTGGTGACCCAGCGCGGCATGGGGCTGATCTTCATCAGCCACGATCTGAACCTTGTCGGCTCCTTCTGCGACCGCATCCTGATCATGTATGGCGGGCGCATCGTCGAGAGCTGCCGGGCGGCCGATCTCGGCAAGGTCACTCATCCCTACAGCCGCGGCCTGCTCGAATCCCTGCCCAGCATCGAGCGGCCGAAGGAGATGCTCGCCACATTGAAGCGAGATCCGGCCTGGCTGGCGGAGCCGTGATGGCCGACATCCTCGAAGTGCGCAATCTGCACGTCACCTTCGGCCACGGCCACCACAAGGTCCATGCCGTGCGCGGCGTCTCCTTCACGGTGGCCAAGGGCGAATGCTTCGGCATCGTGGGCGAGTCCGGATCGGGCAAGACCACGGTGCTGCGCGCGCTCTGCGGCCTCGGCAGCAATTGGGAGGGGGAGATCCTGATCGATGGCCAACCCGCGCCGCGCCATCCCGATCGCGCCTTCTGCCGGACGGTCCAGATCGTGTTCCAGGATCCCTATGGCTCGCTCCACCCCCGCCAGACCGTCGACCGGTGCCTGCGCGAGCCGCTGGAGATCCAGGATATCGGCCAGCGCGACCAGCGCATCGCCGATACGTTGCAGGCCGTCGGCCTCGACAGGAGTTTCCGCTACCGCTACCCGCATCAGCTCTCGGGCGGCCAGCGCCAGCGCGTGGGCATCGCGCGCGCCCTGATGCTGGAGCCGAAGCTCCTGTTCCTGGACGAGCCCACCTCCGCCCTCGACGTCTCGGTCCAGGCCGAGATCCTGAACCTCCTGGTCCGGCTGCGGAAGGAACGCGGGTTCACCTATGTCCTCGTCACCCACGATCTCTCGATCATCTCGCATATGTGCGAGCGGCTGATCGTGATGAACGTCGGCCGCGTGGTCGAGGCCATGCCCGTGACGTCGCTCCGCGACCGCACGCCGGAAAACCCCTATACCCAGCAGCTCCTGCAGGCGAGCCTGGGCTACGACCGCAAGGCGGTGGAGCGGTACCAGACCTTCGATTAGCCGCAGACCGAGGGCGGCTCGCCCGTCGGGAGTCGTTCAAGATCGCTCCCGGTCAACGCCGGTTCAAGCGACCTCTTCTTCGATCAGTCGCGGCCCAGATCCTTGCCCCGACACCGTATCCCCAGGATTGCGCAGGTGGCATACCTTCAGCGACAGGCAGCCACAGCCGATGCAGCTATCAAGCTGACCGCGAAGTTTCTGCAACAATGCTATCCGCCGGTCCAACTCATTTCGCCACTCTGCCGATAGCCGCTTCCAATCCCTGGCGGTAGGCGTGCGGCCGCCGGGTAGAGAATC
>DATHQQ010000749.1:0-5176 GCA_035482595.1 Verrucomicrobiia bacterium | reverse complement strand
GCCACCTGCATGCGGCGTTGGGGCGTAGTGTTCTGCCCGACCAGCAGGCGGTAGCCGCCGGGCAGCGACACCTCGAGGGCTTCGGCGATGGCGTGCAGATCGCCCGTGTCGCTGAAGCGCCGCGCCTCGACCGGGAAATTGAGCCAACGCCCTACGCTCGAGGGCGAGCGGGGCCAGGCGGCAAGATTGCCCGCCAGCGGCTTGAACTTCGGATCGACCAGAAGATAGACGCCATTGCCGACCCGGTCCGGCCGGCTCCGGTCGACGACCGAATCGAGCAGTCCCGGCAGGCCCAGGGAGGTGAACTCGTCCTTGAGGTCGTTGATATCCGCGATGATGGCCTGCTGGCGCTGGCGGTCCACCAGCACCGAGGTCGTGCCATAGACGAAGGCGAAGAGCAGGATGACGGAGAGGCTGAAGACCGCGGCATAGACCAGCGCGAGGCGGAAGGTCGTGGTGCGGAGGAATCTAGTTATCCGCACGGATGCAGTACCCGGCCCCGCGAACCGTATGCAGCAGCGGCGGCTGGAAGCCCTTGTCGATCTTCTGGCGCAGGCGGCTGATATGCACGTCGATCACATTGGTCTGTGGATCGAAGTGATAGTCCCAGACCCCCTCCAGCAGCATGGTGCGGGTCACGACCTGTCCGGCATGGCGCATCAGATATTCCAGCAGGCGGAACTCCCGGGGCTGGAGATCGATCCCCTGCCCGGCCCGCTTCACCTGGCGGGCGAGCAGGTCCATCTCGAGATCGCCGACCGCGAGCTTCGTCTGCACGGCGGGGGCGCTGCGCCGGCGCAGCAAGGCCTCGATCCGCGCCAGGAGCTCGGAGAAGGCGAAAGGCTTGGTGAGATAGTCGTCGGCGCCGGCCCGAAGCCCGCTCACCCGGTCGTCGACCTGGCCGAGGGCGCTCAGGAACAGCACCGGGGTCACGACCTTGGCGACCCGGAGCGCCTTGACCACATCGAGGCCGTCGATCTCCGGCAGCATGCGGTCGACGATGATAAGGTCGAATTGCCCGCTCGTGGCGTGGAACAGCCCGTCGCGGCCGCTGGCGACGCGATCCACCACATACCCGTTCTCGGTCAATCCTTTGACCATATAGGCTGCGGTCGCCTCATCGTCCTCGATGACCAGAATGCGCATGGATTCCGATTTGGGATCTTTCCCGTCGTCAGTCTTCGCGGTTTCGGAGTTTAGACTAGTCATCGGCTCACCCGAACAAAAGAAGAAGCGGGGCTGGTGGCGTCGCGGCCAGCCCCGAACATAAGAAGAAGCAGGGCTGGTCGCATCGCGACCAGCCCTGCCGGGGTGGGAAGGGCAGACCGAGGGGTGCCTACGCCTTGCCCACTTTCACGGCCAGGAAAAGCTCGTTTCCCTGGCGATTGACCAGAAGCAGAACCGAAGGAGGGTTCTTGGTCGCCGCCTGCTCGACCAGCCGGTCGACATCGGCGGGGCTGGAAACCTTGCGCCGGGCCACCTGCTCGATGATGTCGCCCTGCTGCAGCCCGTCATGGGCGGCGGGGCTGCCGTCGGCGACATCGACGATCACCACCCCCCGGACGTCATCCGCCAGGCCGAGCTGCTGGCGCATGTCGTCGGTCAGCGCGGACAGCTGGACGCCCAGAAGGCGGCGCGCCGGGCCGTCCGCCGTCGGCGCCTCGGCCCCCTCATTGGAAGCGACCTGCGGCTCGTCCTTCATCTTGGCGACCGTCAGGGTCAGGGATTTGCGCGCGCCCTCCCGCCAGACGACGACCTCGACCCGCTTGCCGGCGGGGGTGGCGGCGACGATGCGCGGCAGCTCCCGCGTCTCGGCGACCGCCTGACCGTCGAAGGTCAGGATCACATCGCCCTGCTGGAGCCTGGCGGCCGCAGCGGGCCCGTCGGACTGTACCGAGGCGATCAAGGCGCCGGTCGGCTGGCCGAGGCCGAGAGACTGGGCGATCTCCGGCGTTACGTCCTGAATGGCGACGCCGATCCAGCCGCGATCGACCCGGCCGCGCTGGCGCAGGGCCTCGATCACGGGCTTGGCCATATTGGACGGGACGGCGAAGCCGATGCCCACGCTGCCGCCGTTGGGCGAGGCGATGGCCGAATTGATCCCGATCACCTCACCCTCCAGGTTGAAGGTCGGACCGCCGGAATTGCCCCGGTTGATCGAGGCGTCGATCTGGAGGAAGTCGTCGAAGGGGCCGGAATGGATGTCGCGGCTGCGGGCGGAGATGATCCCGGTCGTCACCGTGCCGCCGAGACCGAAGGGATTGCCGACGGCGAGCACCCAGTCGCCCACCCGGGCCGCATCCGAATTGCCCCAGCCGACGAAGGGCAGCGGGCCGCCGGCATCGACCTTGAGCAAAGCGAGATCGGTCTTCTTGTCGGCGCCGATCAGCTTGGCCGGATAGTCCTTGCCGCTGCTGAGAGTCACTTGAATCTCGCTGGCCCCGTCGATCACGTGATTATTCGTGACGATATAGCCGGCGGAATCGATGATGAAGCCGGAGCCCAGCGCCGTCATATCCTGGCCGCCGCTGCCATGCCCCTGCTGCTCGCGGAAATGCTTGAAGAACTGCTCGAAGGGTGAGCCGGGCGGGAAATCGAAGGGCTCTGCCTGGTCCGAGGGTCCCGCGGCCTCGTGATGGGTCGATGAGATGTTCACCACCGCCGGCGTCACCTTGGCCGCGAGATCGGCGAAGGTCTCCGGCGGCAGGCTTCCGGCCGCCGCAGCCCCGGACAACACGACGCCGGACAGGGTCATGACGGCGACCGCCAGGCCGGCAGCGGCGAGGCGGCGCAAGGCCGCCATCGGATCTCTGCCGCCGGGGTCGGCGCCCGCGAAGCGGGGGGCGGTCCGAGGGGCGCGGGCCGGTTGGATCATGGTCGTGCAACTCCAAAGCTTGCCATTCATGCGCTGCTCATGCGCTGCGCCGCTTCCTAGCAATCGCTCGCAAGGACTTAAGAGACCGCCACTAAAGCGGGCATGACCGCTGGGTTAATTCGTCGTAATGCTGTGAGGCTCCTAAGCAAAAAAAGGCGCGGCCCCCGAAGGGACCGCGCCTGGAGATTGATTTCGCGTCATTCACGCTGGCGCCGTTCTCTTGAGGCCCCGAGTCTTGAGGCCCCCGGCGATTCTCTCTAGTTTCCTTTCCATGGACTCAGGCTGCGAGCTGCTGTCGCTTTGCCATGCGGGAACGGTCCTGCGAACCCGGGACCGGCGCAGTGTCCGCATCCACCATGCCGAACCGGCGGCCGGATTGATCCACGGCGAGGTCGAGATGCATGGTGCCTGCGTCTGGCTGGCCGACGGACGCTATCGCGACGCGCCTTTTGGTGCGCCGGGGCCTCTCGATCTCATGCCGCCCGAGTCCGGAGCTCCTGCTCCGAGCCGGCAGCCGCGGATCTCCCTCGAAGAGGCGCTCGCCGCCGACCATCGGCCGTTCTGCTGCGATTGATGGCCAAGGCGATTAAGGGCCGGCCAGGCGGCGACGGATGGCTTGCGCCCTGGGATATCCTTGCCTATGTTGCGCCGCCTTGATGGCCTGGCTGCTTGCTTGAAGCAGACATCGCCGCCGTAGCTCAGTGGTAGAGCGCACCCTTGGTAAGGGTGAGGTCGAGTGTTCAATCCACTCCGGCGGCACCATCAAAACCTCTTGAAATCAATGGGATACCGCGGCGGCCGGGCAAGCCCCTTGGCCGACCGGTCGGGTTTGGCCGCACCTCCGCCGAGAGCACCCGCCAAAATGGTGCTATGCTCCCCTCAAGCCGCTGGCCCTGCGGGGCAACGCGAGCGATGAAACAGGGAGGGTAGATCATGGGGTTCTATATGATTCAGGGCTGCTATACGCAACCCGCCATGAAGAATCTGGTCGCCAGACCGGAGAATCGCAGCAAGGCCGGCGGCGCCCTGGTGAAGGCCCTGGGCGGCAAGCTGCATCAGTATTTCGTGAGCTTCGGCGAGTATGATTTCGTCGCCATCGTGGAGCTGCCCGACGATCAGGCAGCCGCGGCCACCAGCATGGCGCTGGGCGCCGCCGGCCACCTGACGGGGGTGAAGACCACCAAGCTCATGACCGGGGCCGAGGCGATGGCGGCGATGGCGGCGGCGGGAGGTGCGGCGGCGACGCTCGTGGTGCCGAAAGGGAAGTGATCTCGGCGGCGCTCTCGCGCCCGCATCACGACCTGTCACGCTTGAGTGAGTGACGCTGCCGCCGCGCGCCTCCTGGGCCTATCGTCTCGGGGAACGCGACCGACGGACTCAGTCAGGAGGACACCGATGAATCGCCAGAAGCTATCTATCAGCGTGATGGCCGGCATGCTTGCCATCGCCTTGCCGATCGCCGCGGCCTTGGCCGCCGGCGGGGGCAATGGCGGCACCAGTGGTGGCGGCAGCAGCGGCGGGGGAAGCAGTGGTGGCGGCGGCAGCAGCGGCGGCGGCACGCTCACCATCACCAGCGACAGCGAGGCGAATGCCGATTATCAGCAGGCGCAAACGGCCATTGCCGGCGCCGACTACAAGACCGCCGCGGACCTGCTGCAAAAGGTTCTGACCCGCCAGCCCAACAACCCCGATGTCCTGAATCTGATGGGCTTCAGCGAGCGCAAGATGGGCGAGGCCAGCACGGCTCTCAGTTATTACAAGAAGGCCCTGGACCTGCAGCCGACCCATATCGGCGCCAATGAATATCTGGGCGAGCTCTATCTCGAGCTGAAGGAGCCCGAGCTGGCCGAGCAGCGCCTGGCGGTGCTCCAGCAGGTCTGCGGCAGCTGCGAGGAATATACCGAGCTCAAGGAGAAGATCGAGAAGTTCAAGTCGAATCCGAGCTGACCGCCGGCTGTTGCGTCAGCACGGCCCTCACGCCCGCGCGCTCGGCGGGCGAGAGGCGATTCGCCGTATCTGCCGCCTGGAGCCGATGCAGCACATAGCCGCCGATCGCCGCAGCCACGCCCATTTTGATATCCTGGGACATCACGAGTGCGTCGGGCGTGATCACATCGATGACCCGATGGGCGTAGCTGCCGGCGACCAGCATCCCGACATTGTAGATGTTGATCAGATAGCCGCCCACATAGCCCGCCACCGCCGCGGCAGAGACGTTCTGGGCTGCGGGAGCGGAATTGGAGAGTGCTGCCATCAGGAAGCACCCTGGGCGGCCCATGCGGCGACCGCGGTTTCGTAGTG
>DATHQQ010000748.1:0-5893 GCA_035482595.1 Verrucomicrobiia bacterium | reverse complement strand
ATCTCCGCCATGTTCGTGGGATCGAGATGCCCCAGGCTCGCCGGTCCGATCAGCACCGCCACCCCCAGGAAGCCCAGCCCGACGCCCGCCAGGCGCCGCAAGGTCAGCCGCTCCTGCCCCGCCGCATGGGCCGCGAGCACGGTGAAGATCGGTGTCATCGCATTCAGGATCGCCGTCAGCCCGCTCTCGATATGGGTCTGGCCCCAGCAGATGAGGGTGAAGGGAATGGCGTTGTTGAGCGCGCCCATGACGAGCAGGGTCAGCCAGATCCGCGCGCCGCGGGGCAGCGCGCGCCCGCGCCCGATGGCGACCGCCGCGAGGATCGAGCAGCCGAGCGCGACCCGAATCAGCGCCACCGTCAGCGGCCCATAGCTTCCCAGCGCCAGCTTTATCAGGAAGAAGGCGCTGCCGAACACGAGTGCCAGGCCCAGCAGCACCGCCCAATCCTGCCCCGCCATCGATTTCTGCATGACTTCCTTCCTGTTCGGCGAATGAATGACCGAATGCGCGAGAGCGATCTATCCGCGTCTTGCGCGCCTCGTGGCGGGCGGGAGTAACGGATTTAACACGGAGGCCGCGGAGATCACGGATGAGGGGCACGGAGAAGAGAGGAAACGTCGTTTCTTCTCATCGTCATTCCGGCGAAAGCCGGAATCCAGGGGCCACATGTCGGGTGCTTGCCGCTCGCCCCTGGATCCCGGCTTTCGCCGGGATGACGGAAGACGAGAGGGATAGACCGAAGCTCAATACAGCTTCTTCTCCGTGCCTTCTCCTCTGCGATCTCCGCGGCCTCCGTATTATCTGTTTCTAGAGATTGAGCGCGCCGCCCACCCGCCGCTTCATCTCTGCCAGGCAGGCCCTGCGGTCGGCGCGGAAGTCGCCTTCGATCCACCAGCGCTCCATCTCGCGTAGGATCTCACCCAGCGCCGGGCCCGGGACGATGCCGAGGGCGAGCGCATCCTGGGCGCGGAGCGGAAAGCGGGGCGGTGTCCAATCCGCCAGAGCGACGAGATCGCGCCAGCTCTCGTCGCGGGCGGATTCATCGCCGGCCCAAGCGAGAAGGCCCCGATCGCGGAAGGCTTCCGCCGTCAGCTCATACCGCAGGACGCGGCGCGTTTTGTCGTCGAGAGCGGGCGTCGGTGCCGACGGGGTCAGCGCTTCGACGAGGCGATCGCGTAGGGCGTTGGAAAGATGCCAGCGCGCCGCAACGGCGCGCGCCGCCGCTTCGCTTTCGAGCACGGCCGCCAGCCGGCGCGGCGGCTCGGGCTTGAGATTGAGCGACCTCTCGATGGCCGTCAGCCGCGCCAGCCGATCGAGTTGGGTGCCCTCCGGCAGGAAATGCGCGAGCACGCCATGATGCTGCATCAGCCGCAGCACCGCGGCGGGATCGCGTGCCGCGAGCAGCTTCAAGGTCTCGGCCGCGATGCGCTCGCCCGAAAGTGTGGGCAGCAGAGGGGCCAGGCGCTCGACGGCGGCCAGCGCCTCGGCATCAGGGGGCGGCGCGCCGTAATGGGCGTAGAAGCGGAAGAAGCGCAGCAGGCGCAGCACATCCTCGCGGATGCGCGCCTCGGCATCGCCGACGAAGCGCACGCGCTTCGCCTCGAGATCGGCCGCCCCGCCGAAGGGATCGTAGAGCTGCCCGTCCGGCGCGCAGGACATGGCGTTGAAGGTGAAGTCGCGCCGCGCGGCGTCTTCGATCCAATCATCGGTGAAGGCGACCTTGGCGCGGCGGCCATAGCTCTCGACATCGCGGCGCAGGGTGGTGATCTCGAAGGGCTGATGCAGGGCGACGGCCGTCACCGTGCCATGGTCGATGCCGGTGGGCACCGCCTTCAGCCCCGCGGCTTCCAACAGCTCGATCACCCGCGCCGGCTCGTCCGGCGTGGCGATGTCGATGTCCGTCACGGCACGTCCGAGCAAAGCATCGCGCACGCAGCCGCCGACGAAGCGCACCTCGCTGCCGCCGGCCGTCAGCGCCGCGACCACCGCCTTGGTCGCCGGCGCGCTCATCCAGGGCTGCGGCGGCAGGCGCAGCTCGCCGCCGCTCGTTTTGGTCATGGGGTCTGCTCGTAGTGGCCGGGCTGGATCTGGCCGTTGACGACCTTGGGCGGGAGATACTTCTCCCCAGGGTCGGCCCCACCCATGAGTGCCAGGGCCAGGAAGGTGACGGCGAGCAGGAGCAGCCCCGCGCCGCCGAGCCAGATCCAGGGCATCTCCGGGAAATTTCTCCCGCGCGGACGCAACACCGAGAAATAGGAGATATAGATCACCGTCGGCAGGATCAGCGGCACGACGATCTCGAAGAACTGCCTCACGCCGGGCTCCTCATGGGTCGCTCCACAGCAGCTCGGAGAGGTTGACCAGCATGCCCGCGGTCGCTCCCCAGATATAGCGGTCCTCATAGGGGATCGCCCAGAAGAAGCGCTCGCGCTCCTGATAGATGCGGCTGTCGCGGCGCCGATTGGCCGGATCGATCAGAAAATCGAGCGGGACTTCGAAGACATCGGCCACCTCATGGGGATCGGGCCGGAGGTGCAGCGGCGGCGCCACCAGCCCCACCAGGGGATAGATCCGAAAGCCGGTTCGGGTCAGATAGGTGTCGAGCCGTCCGATCAGCCGCACCTGGGCCGGCCTCAGCCCCACCTCCTCCTCCGCCTCGCGCAAGGCGGCGGCACTCTCGTCGATGTCGCCCGGATCGACCCGCCCGCCGGGAAAGCTCACCTGGCCCGCATGGGCGCTGAGATGCGGCGTGCGAGTGGTGAAGAGGACCGTCAGCCCCTCGGGATGGGTGACGATAGGCACCAGCACGGCCGCCGAAACCAGCGGCAAGGCCGGATGCATATCCTGGTTCAGATCGTGATCGCCACGCCCCAGCCCGTCCAGCGGGCGGCGCAGGCCCGGCGGGGTGGCCGCCAGCCGGCGGGCGACCCCCTCGGCGCTCAGAGGGCGGGATTCAAGCTTCCCAGGGGGAAGAACCGACCGCTGCTCCATACGCCGAATTGCTCTCCCTGCTGCTCACCGAGCTCGACCAGATGATAATATACGGACCGCAGGACGCGCGCTTCCAGCCCGTCGCGGACCAGGATATAGGGTCTTGGCGCCGCCGACGGCGAGTCATTGACGTTTTGCGGGGGGACGTTTTGCGGGGGGACGTTTTGGGGGGGGAGGTTCTGCAGTGGGTGGCTCTGCAGGGGATGGGCCTCGTCCAGCGCCACAATTTCGTCGAGATTGGTGCGGAAGATCAGCCGCTGGCCGGGCCCGGCATCCTCGGCGGTCACCTCGACCGCCGTGAAAGGCGCATCCTCGACCCGGACGCGGCCGCGCTCCACGGGCGTCACCAGCCAATACTCGCCGTCATCCTCGCGCCGGAGGACGGAGGCGAAGAGCTTGACCAGGGGTAACCGATTGATAGGCGTTCCCTGATAGAACCAGGTTCCATCCGCGGCGATCCGCATGTCGAAACCATCGTCGAGAACCCGCCGCTGCCGGCTGGCAGTGCCTGGGTCCTGATAGGAATGTGACTTGCCTCGGATGAGCCTGGCCAACATACCGGTAGGATTCGACGCACTGGCTTTCATCCGTCTATGCTTCCGTCATCAACGCTGCGGAGAAACGCGTGAACAATAGCGATGTAGCGACCGCCACAGGGAGCGCCAGCGCCGAGGCGCTCGCCGGCGATATCGAACGGTTGGGCGAGCGGCTGCGCCAGGCCCGCCAGAGCATCGAGCGGGTGATCTTCGGCCAGCAGGTGGTCATCGATCAAACCTTAATTGCGCTGCTGAGCGGCGGCCATGTGCTGCTGATCGGCGTGCCGGGGCTGGCGAAGACGCGACTCGTCGAGACCCTGCATGTGGTGCTGGGACTCGAGGAGCGGCGCGTGCAGTGCACACCCGACCTTATGCCCGCCGATATCCTGGGTTCCGAGGTGCTGGAGGAGGAGGAATCGGGGCGGCGGAGCTTCCGCTTCATTCCCGGCCCCGTCTTCTGCCAGTTGCTCATGGCCGATGAGGTCAATCGCGCCAGCCCGCGCACCCAATCCGCCCTGCTCCAGGCGATGCAGGAGCGCCGGGTCACCATCGCCGGCCGGGCCCATCCTTTGCCCGAGCCCTTCCATGTGGTGGCGACCCAGAATCCGCTGGAGCAGGAGGGAACCTATCCTCTGCCCGAGGCCCAGCTCGACCGCTTCCTGCTGCAGATCGACATCGGCTATCCCGATATCGAGGCCGAGCGCCAGATGCTGATCGCCACCACCGGCCTCGCCGAGGACAAGCCGAAGCCGGTGATGTCGGCCGCGGATCTGATCGCGGCCCAGCAGCTGATCCGGCGCATCCCCGTGGGCAAGAGCGTGGTCGAGGCGATCCTGGGCCTGG
Organism: Verrucomicrobiia bacterium; assembly: GCA_035482595.1. GTDB lineage: Bacteria > Pseudomonadota > Alphaproteobacteria > Dongiales > Dongiaceae > DASXQK01. The sequence goes on along the minus strand of DATHQQ010000748.1, from coordinate 1,523 downwards.
TGCGGGCCGGTCGGCCCGACACCGGCGGCCTCGACGAGGTGACGCGGCATGTGGCCTGGGGCCCTGGCCCCCGGGCAAGCCAGGCGCTGATGCTGGCCGTGCGCGCCCGCGCCGCGCTCGAAGGCCGGCTCTCGCCTTCGGTCGACGATGTGCTGGCGCTGGCCCATCCAGTGCTGCGCCACCGCATGGCCCTCAATTTCGCGGCCCGGGCCGATGGGGTCACCCTGGACGCGCTGATCGATCGGCTGTGCCAGCCCTTCGCGTGAACCCGGCGGCCGGTCCGGCGAAGGGAACGGTCCAGAGAGAGGCTGCGAGCCGCGCGGCGGCGATCAAGAAGCCGGCGCGGCGCGAGGCCGAGAAACTGGCGGCGCGCCTGCCGCCTCTGCTGATCGCAGCACTTCGGGTGGCAGCCACCGTCGAGCAGGGCGTGCATGGCCGCCGGCGCATCGGCACCGGCGACGCTTTCTGGCAGTTCCGTCAATATCAGCCGGGCGAGCCCGCCACCCGCATCGACTGGCGCCAATCGGCGAAATCCGACCGGCTCTTCCTGCGCGAGACCGAATGGGCCGCGGCCCAGAGCGTCTGGTTCTGGCGCGATGCCAGCCCCTCGATGGATTGGCATTCGGCGGCCGGGCTGCCCCGCAAGCGCGAGCGGGCCGAGGTCTTGACCCTGGCGCTGGCCTCGCTGCTGCTGCGCGCCGGCGAGCGGGTGGCACTGCTGGGCGGCGATCTGCCCCCCTCGGCCAGCCGCGCCACGGTGGAGCGCATGGCCCTCGAGCTGGACGGGGCCGATGCGAGCGGATCGGAGAGCCTGCCGCCGGCCCGGCCTTTGCCGCGCCATGCCCAGCTCGTGCTGATGGGCGATTTCCTCTCGCCCTTGCCGGCGATCGAGGCGGTGCTGCGCCCCCATGCCGAGCGCGGGGTGAAGGGCCATCTGCTCATGGTCGCCGATCCCGCGGAGGAATCCCTGCCCTTCCTCGGCCGGGTCCGCTTTGAGGGGCTGGAGGCGGAAGGCGAGCTGCTGCTGAGCCGGGTCGAATCCGTCCATGACGCCTATGTCGAGCGCTACAATCTGCATCGGGACGGTTTGAACGCTTTGGTCCGCGGGCTGGGCTGGACCATCGCCCAGACCCGCACCGACCGTCCGGCGGAGCCGGGGCTCCTCGCCCTCTACCGCCAGATCGCTGAGACGGGGCTATGACACCGGACCAGAGGTCGACACCGTGATGGGGCTCGGCAGTCTCAGCTTCATCTCGCCCTGGCTGCTCATGGGCCTGGCGGCGCTGCCGCTGCTGTGGTGGCTGCTGCGCCTGACGCCGCCGACGCCGCGCCGGGTGAGCTTCCCGGCCATCCGCCTGCTCTTCGATCTGGTCCCGCAGGAGGAGACGCCCTATCGCACCCCGCTCTGGCTGATCCTGATGCGCCTGCTGCTGGCGGCCCTGGTCATCCTGGGATTCGCCGGGCCGCTGCTGAACGCCCATAGCGAGCTGCAGGGCAAGCGCGCCTTGATGCTGGTGGTGGAC
>DATHQQ010000747.1:0-11542 GCA_035482595.1 Verrucomicrobiia bacterium | reverse complement strand
TGGTCGCCTTGGACAGGTCCTCGGCGCTCGCGCGGGCCAGCTCAACCTGCCGCTTGGCGACAGCCTGGGCACCCTCGACGGCGCGCTGATGGGCGGCGGTGAACGCCTCGATATTCTTGCGCTGATAGGAAAGCAGCCAGTTGACGTCGAAGCTGGGGGTCTTGCCGGTGCTCCACAGCTTGCCGAAATCGCCGAACAGCTTCGTGAACTCGGACTGCCACTGCGAGAAATCCGGCGCCTTCATGAACTCGGGATCAAAAAAATTCGTGGTGTTCTTCACCATGGTAACCCTCGCTCTGGTTGTTGGCGGTACGCAACCCATGCTGCGCTGCACAATCTGAGCAGGTATATAGAGGGCCTTCGCAGTTGCGTCAAGGGATTTGTTGCACCGCAACATAGCCAGCTGTAGGTAACTGAAAATTAACACATATCAAGATGCCGCGCTGCGCTTTTCGGGGCGATGGAACCGGGTGGCGAGGCGCTCGGCCCGGCCCAGCGCCTTGTCCAGCGCCACCATGGTTTTCGACTTGTCGGCCGTCTCGTCCTTGAACCAGGCCCGAAGCGCGGAGAGATAGACCGCCGAGAGCCCCTTGGTCCGGAGCACACCGCGGAGCCCGCCGGCAGAAATCCCCGCGGCCTCCAGCATCGCCGCCATGGAGTGCTCGAGGCGGCCGAGGCCGCAGACGACGGCCAAGGGATCGCGGGCCGAATCCTCGCCGATTCTGAGGAGCCCCGCCTTATGGGGCTCGAGCTTGTCCAGCCGGCGCATCAGGACATCGAACAAACGGTCCTTCGCCGAGCCCTCGGGCACTTCGGTATCGGCCAGCACGGCCCGGTCGATGCCCCGCCGATAGGCATCGAGGATCGCCTGCTTGGAGGGATGGAGCGCATAGAGCTCCGCCAGGGACATGCCGGCGGCCTGGGCGATATCGGCCAGCGCCAGATCCCGCCAGCCCTTCTCCGCCGCGAGACTGAGCGCCGTATCGATGACATGCTGGCTGGTCCCTGGATGGCCAGGGTCTTGCCGGCCCGGATCATGCTTGCCGTTGCCGGGCTTCCTGGCTGCCGCGCGGGGCTTCTTGGCCATGGCCGCGTCCTCCCGATGCTGAAGGGTGTTCCCCTAAAGATAGGAATTCAATGCCAGGATTGGAAGACAGTTGCCTAAGACGCTGTGGAAACAGGCTTCTGGGCGATCCGGGCGACATGCCCGCCGGTGAGCCGGGCGAGGTCGGCGGGGGTCAGACGGAAGACGGCAAAGGGCGTCCCCGCCGCGGCCCAGATGACATCGAATCCGAGCAGATCCTCGTCGATGAAGGTGGCGGGCCTGGTCGAATGGCCGACCGGTGCCACGCCGCCAATGGCATAGCCCGTCTTGTCGCGCACGAAATCTGCATCCGCCTTGCCGAGCTTCTCCCCCAGCAGAGCCTCCACCGCCTTCTCATCGACCCTGTTGACGCCGCTGGCGATGACCAACACCGGCCGGTTCGAGGCCTTGGCTCTGAAGACCAGGGATTTGGCGATTTGGGCGGTGCTGCAGCCGATCTGGGTGGCGGCCTCGGCCGAGGTCCGGGTCGATTCGGCGAATTCGACGACCTCCGCCTCCAGGCCCATCTCCTTGAGCAGCGCCTGGACTCGCGCCGCCGCCGGCCGGAGAGGCTCGCCGCCCACGGCTAGCCCGCCAGCTCCCGCGAGCGCCGTGTCGCCGCTGCAATGGCGCGGTCGAAGAGCGGTTGGATGCCGTCGGGGGCCATCAGGATATTGAGGGCTTCCAGGGTCGTGCCCTTGGGGCTGGTGACATTGCGGCGGAGCTCGGCGGCGGAGTCCGGCGAGAGCCGGGCGAGCTCCCCCGCCCCCGAGACGGTGACCCGTGCCAGCTGGAGGGCGAGGTCGGCCGGCAGGCCCGCCTTGCGCCCGGCCTCGGCCAGGGTCTCGATCAGGAGAAAGACATAGGCCGGACCGCCGCCCGACAACGCCGTCACCGGATCGATCAGCCCTTCCTCCTCCACCCAGGCGACCTCGCCGCAGGCCGCCAGCAGGGCGTCGGCCAAGGCGCGTTGCGCCGCCGTCACCGGCGGGCTCGCCACCGCGACGCTGATTCCCCGGCCGATCGCCGCCGGGGTATTGGGCATGGCCCGCACCACGGCGGCCGACGGACCTAGATGTCGCTGGAAATAGGCGATGGTCTTGCCCGCGGCGATGGAGAGGAAAAGCGTCTCAGGCCGCGCAAATCGGGCATAGCCGTCGATGGCGCCATCCATCATCTGCGGCTTGACGGCGAGCACGACGACATCGGGCTGGAAATCGGCGGGAATTGCCCCTGGATCGGCCAGCAGCCGGACGCCGCGCGCGGTCAGCTCCCCCAATCCGGCCGGGGTCGGCTCGACGATGACGGCATGAGCGGGCGCCAGGCCGCGGGCGAGCCAGCCGCGCAGCATGGCGCCGCCCATCTTGCCGCAGCCGACGAGCAGCACGCGCGTCGGCGCCAGATCAGCCATAAAGGGAACTCAGGCTTCGCCGACGGTCTCGAGCATCGCCGCCTCCACCGCCTCCTCCGGTGTCTTCCCGCCCCAGAGCAGGAATTGGAAGGCCGGGTAGAAGCGTTCGCATTCGGTGACCGCGATATCCACCAGATCCTCCAGCTGCTCGACGGAGACGCCGCCCAGGCCGCGCAGCAGGATGGTGTGGCGGAACATCGGCACCGGCTCCTCGACCCCGAGGTCGAAATGGCCGAGCCAGAGCTTCTCGTTCACCGCCCCCAGGAGCTCCAGGAAGCTTGCCCGGCGATGGCCGGACACCCGGAGATCGACGATGCAGGAGAAGGAAATGGCGCTCAGATCCTCCTGCCAGACGAAGTAAAGCCGATAGTCGCACCAGCGCCCCGACAGCTCGACCAGCATCTCCTCGGCCGAGTTGCGGTCGAAGCGCCACTCATTGGCATCGACCAGTTCTTCCAGGACGTCCAGGGGATTGCCGCGGATTTCGGATGTATCGACCGTAAGACCGGCCATTGACTCGCCCTCCTTGGACCAAGACGGCGGCGGAATTGACCAAAACCCCCTGGCCAACCCCAAAGGTAGGATGATGAAACGATCCTACCCACCAGATTTAGCCTGCCAAATCCCGACTCCGGGTGCAATAGCGGAATTTTTACGAATTGGGGATAACTCGGAGTCAGACCCCCGAAACGGTCGGGCTTCCCAGCCGCTCCTCCAGCGCCGCCAGCCGGGTGGCCAGCGCCTCCTGCTCCGCCCGGGCCTTGGCGGCCATGGCCCGGACGACCTCGAATTCCTCGCGGCTGACCACCTCCATATTGGCCAGGACGCGCTCGAACTGCTGGCGAAGCCGGGCTTCGATCTCCTGCCGAACGCCGCTGACGCCCCCCAGGGCGCCCGCGGCCACCTTCGCCAGATCGTCCAGAATACGGTTGTCCATCGCCATCCTCTCCTCTCACGAATCCAGGGATCATATCGCCTTCGGCTTCCCGATTTCGATTCTTCCTGCCGTGGACGGCGGCGCAGGCTCTGCGCCTTGCCGCTGTCGCGGTCGGCCCCTATAACCGCGCGATGCTCTATGTCCTGCCCTTCCCCGTCATCGACCCCGTGCTCGTTGCCATCGGCCCCTTCGCGATCCGCTGGTACGCGCTCGCCTATGTCGTCGGCATATTGATCGGCTGGCGCTACGCCCGCGGTCTCGCGGCCCGCGGCGAGAGCCCGCTGACGCCGATCCTGCTGGATGATTTCGTCACCTGGGCCGTGGTCGGGATCGTGCTTGGCGGGCGGCTCGGCTACATCCTCTTCTACGACCTTGGGGCCTATCTCGAGGAGCCCCTCAAGATCTTTTTCCTCTGGCAGGGCGGCATGTCCTTCCACGGCGGCCTCCTCGGCATGATCACCGCCATGGCGCTCTTCGCCCGGCGCCATCGCCTGCGATTCTTCCATCTGACCGACCCCGTCGCCGCCGCCACGCCCATCGGGCTCTTCCTCGGCCGGCTCGCCAATTTCATCAATGGCGAGCTCTATGGCCGCCCGACGGATGTGCCCTGGGCCATGGTCTTTCCCCGCGACCAGCCGCTGCAGCTGCCGCGTCACCCGAGCCAGCTCTACGAGGCCGGGCTGGAGGGCATCCTGCTCTTCATCTTCCTGTTCATCGCCGTCCGGCGCTTCCACGCCCTGCGCAAGCCGGGCATGGAGAGCGGCCTCTTCCTCGTCGGCTATGGAGTCTGCCGCATCATCGCCGAGTATTTCCGTCAGCCCGATATCCAGCTGGGCTATCTCATCGGCGGGACGACCATGGGCCAGCTCCTGTCGCTGCCCATGATCGCCTTCGGCATCGCCTTCATCTGGCGGGCCCGGCGGGCGCCGTGACGCCCCTGGGCCGGCTGTTGCTGCGCCGTATCGCACTCACTGGACCCATCACCGTCGCCGAGTTCATGGCGGAGGCCCTCGGCCATCCCCTTCACGGCTATTACCAGCGCCGCGATCCCCTGGGCCGGACCGGCGATTTCATCACCGCGCCGGAGGTAAGCCAGATGTTCGGCGAGCTCATCGGGCTCTGGTGCGTCGAGGTCTGGCACGAGATGGGCTGTCCCGACCCCTGTCATCTCGTCGAGCTGGGGCCCGGGCGCGGCACGCTGATGGCCGATGCGATGCGGGCGGCCCGGATCCGCCCCGCCTTCGGGGCCGCGCTGCGCCTGCATCTCGTGGAGACCAGCCCCTATCTCAGGGAACGCCAGGACCAGGCCCTGGCCGCCCATATGCCCTCGGCCCATCGTCCGCTGTGGCATGGGAGCTTCGCCGAGATCCCCAGAGGCCCGTTGCTGCTGGTGGCCAATGAGTTCTTCGATGCCCTGCCGGTGCATGAATTCGAGCTGCATCCCCAAGGCTGGCGCGAGCGGGTGGTGGCCAGCGACGGCGAGAAGCTGGTCTTCGGCTGGACCGAGCCCGGACCGAGCTTCGCGCTGCTGAGCGATCGCCAGCGGATCGGCCCCAAGGCGGAGATCTCGCCCGTGGCACTCGCCGTCGCCGGCGAGATCGGGCGGCATCTCGCCGAGGCGGGCGGGGCCGCGCTCATCATCGATTACGGCACCAGCCAGAGCCTGCCGGGTGAGAGCCTGCAGGCGGTGCGCCGGCATCAGCCCGTCGATCCCTTGGCGGATATCGGAGAGGCCGATCTCTCGGCCCATGTCGATTTCGCCGGGCTCGCCCGCGCCGCCGAGCAGACGGGGGCCAAGGCCTATGGACCTTTGCCCCAGGGCGAGTTCCTGCTGCGCCTCGGCCTCGACGCAAGGGCCGAGAGCCTGATCGCCCGGGCCACGCCCTCGCAGGCCCGCGATATAGAATCAGCGCGACGGCGCTTGCTCGACTCGCGCGAAATGGGCACCTTGTTCAAGGCTCTCGCGCTTGCCGCGCCGAGCCTGCCGCCGCCGCCGGGATTCACCGACCCGTCATGATCGCGCCAACCCCCCTCGCCGAGATCGACCTTGTCCGCCACGCCTTCTGCGGCAGCATCGGGGGCGTCAGCGAGGGCATCTATGCCTCGCTCAATTGCGGCTTCGGCTCCGGCGACGATCCGGCCCGGGTGGCGGAGAATCGCACCCGCGCCGCCGCGCAGGCCGGCGTCGATCCGGCGGGAATCGTCACCGCCTATCAGACCCACAGCATCCGCGTCGCTCTGGTCGAGCGACCCTGGCCGCGGGAGGAATCCCCGAAGGTCGACGCCATGGTGACCCGCGCGCCCGGCGTGGCGCTGGGCATCCTGACCGCCGATTGCGCCCCCGTCCTCTTTGCCGATTCCGAGGCCCGGGTGGTGGGTGCGGCCCATGCCGGATGGCGCGGCGCCCTCGACGGCGTCATCGAGGCGACCATCGCGGCGATGTGCCAGCAGGGCGCCGCCGTCCGGGGCCTCTCGGCGGCGATCGGCCCTTGCATCGCCCAGCCCTCCTATGAGGTCGGTCCGGAGTTTCGCGAGCGCTTCCACGCTGCCGACCCGGTCAACGACCGGTTCTTCCGGCCCTCGCCCCAGCGAGCAGGACATTTCCACTTCGACCTGCCCGGCTATGTCGCCCTGCGCCTCGCCGCCGCCGGCGTTCGGCGCATCGAGCGGAGCGGGCGCGATACCTGCGCCGAGACCGATGCCTTCTTCAGTTATCGCCGCAACACGCTGCAGGGCCGAAAGGACTACGGCCGCAACATCTCGCTGATCGCCCTCGTACCCGCCATGGCAAATCGGTGAGATATATGCGCAAGACGCGGGAAGATGGCGGGTACAACATGGATAACAAAGTACCGAATCGATAACAAAGTACCGACTTTCTAAGAAAGTCGGTACGGGGGGGACTAATATGGCGCTGCATTTCACCCGCGAGGAATTCGCTGCCCGGCGTCAGGCCGCCTGTGCCGCGTTGAAGGCGCGCGGCCTCGACGGACTGCTCATCTTCCGTCAGGAGAGCATGTTCTACCTGACCGGCTACGACACCTTCGGCTACGTCTTCTTTCAGTGCCTCTATCTCGACGCCGATGGCGCCTTCATCCTGCTGACCCGCGCACCCGACCTGCGCCAGGCCCAGCACACCTCGATCATCGGGGACATCCGCATCTGGGTCGACCGGCCCGATGCCAATCCCGCCCTCGAGCTGCGCGCCATCCTGGATGCCCGGCATTGTCGCGGGCAGCGCCTGGGCGTCGAATATGATTCCTATGGGCTGACGGCGCGCAACGGCAAGCGACTGGAATCGGCGCTGGAGGGATTCTGCACTTTGGTCGACGCCTCGGACCTCGTCAGTCGGCTGCGGTTGGTGAAGAGCCCCGCGGAGATCGTCTATGTGCGCCAAGCCGCCGACCTTGCCGATCGCGCCCTCGACGAGGCCCATCGCCTGGCCGGTCCCGGCGCCGAGGAGAGCGAAATCCTAGCCGCCATGCAAAGCGCCGTCATTCGCGGCGGCGGCGATGATCCGGCCAATGAGTTCATCATCGGCTCGGGCGCCGATGCCCTGCTCTGCCGTTATTTCAGCGGCCGCCGGCGCCTGTCGGAGCAGGATCAGCTGACACTGGAGTTCGCCGGGGTCTATCGCCACTACCATTCCTGCCTGATGCGCACGATCCCCATCGGCGAGCCCCCGGCCCGCCAACACGAGATGCACAAGGTGGCGGTGGATGCGCTGGAGGCCTGCAAGGCGGCGCTGGTCCCCGGCCGGCCCATCGGCGAGGTCTTCGACGCCCATGCCCGCGTCCTCGATGCGGCCGGCTATGAGGCCCATCGGATGAACGCCACCGGCTACAGCCTGGGCACGACCTTCGCGCCCAATTGGATGGATTGGCCGATGTTCTACCGCGACAATCCCGAGCCCGCGGCCCCCGGCCAGGTGTTCTTCATCCACATCATCATCTTCGACAGCGAACGCCAGCTCGCCATGACCACGGGCCAGACCGTGCTGGTGGGCGAGCGGGGGGTGGAGACCCTGTCCCAGCGTCCGCTCGACCTCGTCATCAAATAGCGGCTCGGCAGAACGGGGCCATGCCTTACCTCATCATCTTCCTCTTCTTCTGCCTGCTGGGGCTGATCGTCAGTTGCAGCGTGTAGGGGGTGTCCGACCCCCTGACGACCTCTCTTCCCCGGACAGGGAAATGGCTCGGCTGACCCGATGGAAGTCGATCCGGGCCGACTAATCCTGCCGGATCAAGGGCCTGACCGACAGTAGCCAGCCCTGCGCGCCGGGCATGGGGCCCCCCGCCGCCCGTGGTTTACAGAACCGTGACGCCTGGATATATTCCGCGCGCCGTTGCGAGCTTTGGGGGCACGGCTGCTCTGTCCTGCCGCGGCCGGACGTCGAGGATGGGTTGACGCCAATGAAGATCCTCACCGGCAACAGCAACCGGCCGCTGGCGGAGGCCATTTCCGCCTGCCTCAACCTGCCGTTGACCCAGGCCAGCATGCGCCGCTTCTCCGATATGGAGATCTTCGTCGAGATCAACGAGAACGTCCGCGGCGAGGACGTCTTCGTCATCCAGTCGACCTCCTACCCCGCCAATGACAATCTGATGGAGCTGCTGGTCGCCATCGACGCCCTCCGGCGGGCCTCGGCCCGGCGCATCACGGCGGTCATTCCCTATTACGGCTATGCCCGCCAGGACCGGAAATCGGGCGGCCGGACCCCGATCTCGGCCAAGCTGGTGGCCAATCTCATCACCGTGGCCGGGGCCAACCGGGTCCTGACCCTGGACCTCCATGCCGGCCAGATTCAGGGGTTTTTCGACATCCCGACCGACAATCTCTATGCCGCCCCGGTCCTGACCAAGGACATCGAGCAGCGCTTCGCCGGCAAGGAACTGGTGGTGGTCTCCCCGGATGTCGGGGGCGTGGTCCGGGCCCGGGCGGTCGCCAAGCGGCTTGACGCCGACCTCGCCATCATCGATAAGCGCCGCGAACGGGCCGGCGTCTCCGAAGTCATGAACATCATCGGCGACGTCCGGAGCCAGCACTGCATCCTGGTGGACGACATCGTCGACAGCGCCGGCACGCTGTGCAACGCGGCCGTGGCGCTGATGGAGGCGGGGGCCAAATCGGTCAGCGCCTATGTCACCCATGGCGTGCTGTCGGGCGGTGCCGTGGCGCGGGTTTCGGCCTCGCCGATCGAGAGCCTGGTGACGACCGACAGCATCATGGCGACGGAGGCCGTGCGGGTCTCCCAGACGGTGCGCCAGCTGACCATCGCCCCGCTGATCGCGGAAGCGATCAGCCGGATCAGCCTGGAGCGGTCGGTCTCGAGTTTGTTCGACTGATCGCCGCCCTCTGGGCGGCGGGTCGACCGATCGCCGGAGGGCCCGTTCAACAGATTGCTGGCGCCCTCGGGCGCCAGAAACGCCGCCGCCTCGGAAATCGAGGCGGCATATTGGGACGCGGGACGGCACCCCTGGAGGCCGCCCGCATAGGACAAGAGAAGGAGAAACCAATGTCCGACGTCCAGAACTTGAGCGCGGAGCTTCGCAGCCGCGCCGGGAAGGGGGCCGCTCGCCAGACTCGCAGAGGTGGTCGCGTCCCCGGAGTGATCTACGGCAACAAGGAGCCGGCGACCCTGATCTCGCTCGAGCCGCGCGAGTTGATAAAGCAGCTGCGCAAGAAGGCCTTTCACGCGACGCTGTTCGAGATCGCCTGCGACGGCGCGAAGCATCGGGTCCTGCCCCGCGACGTGCAGTTCGATCCCGTCACCGATGTGCCGATCCATGTCGATTTCATGCGCGTGGGCGAGCACACCCGCGTCCATGTCGACGTGCCCGTCGTGTTCCTGAACGAGCTGGAGTCGCCGGGCCTGAAGCGCGGCGGCGTGCTCAATGTGGTGCGCCATGAGATCGAGCTGGTCTGCTCCGTCGATCACATCCCGCAGCAGATCGCGATCGATCTCACCGGCCTCGACATCGGCGATTCGGTGCATATCAGCATGGTGAAGCTGCCGGAGGGCGTCCGGCCGGCCATCGGCCGCGACTTCACCGTCGCCACCATCGCCGTGCCGACGGTCCAGAAGGTCGAGGCCGAGACGGCGGCGACTCCGGTCGAAGGCGAAGCGGCGGCCGCGGCGCCGGCTGTTCCGGGCGCTGCGGCACCTGCCGCGGCGGCAGGCGCTGGTGCGACGGCGGCGGCGGCTGGTGCCAAGCCGGCGGCCGGTGCGGCAAAGCCGGCAGCCGGTGGCGCGAAGCCGGCGGCCGAGGCCAAGAAGAAGTAGTCTCGGGGTCTCGGAGCGAGATCGGGTCGGCCCCCCATTGGGCGTCATAATGGGGGCCGACCCGTCGTCTTGCATCCTTCTCATAGAATAGAGGCCTTCCCTTGCGCCTCATCGTCGGCCTGGGCAATCCGGGCCCGGGTTACGCCGGGCACCGCCACAACATCGGATTCATGGCGGCGGATGAGATCCGCCGGCGCCACGGATTCGGGCCCTGGCGCAGCCGCTTTCACGGCCTCACCTCCGAGGGCGAGATCGGCGGCGAGAAGATCGTGCTGCTGAAGCCCGAGACATATATGAACGATTCCGGCCGAGCCGTGGCGGCGGCGGCGCAGTTCTACAAGCTCGAGCCCCCGGCCGTCATCGCCATCCATGACGAGATCGAGCTCGTGCCGGGCAAGGTCCGGGTCAAGCAGGGCGGTGGGGCGGCCGGTCACAACGGCCTGCGCAGCATGGATGCCCATATCGGACCCCTATACTGGCGCGTGCGGCTGGGGGTCGGCCACCCCGGCCATCCCGAGCTGGTACGCCACTATGTGCTGCAGAATTTCGCCAAGGAGGAGCAGCCTCTGATCGCCAAGCTGATCGAGGCCAGCGCCGAGGCGCTGCCGCTTCTCGTCGCGGGCGATGAGAACGGCTTCATGAACAAGGTGACGATCACCGTAAATCCGCCCAAGCCGCGGCCCAAGCGCGAGGATAAAGAACCCAAGCCGATCGGCTGACCGGGGCGATGGATTCGTCCCGAATTTTCACCCCGTTATCACGACTGGATCCAGCTCCATGGGATTTTCCTGCGGCATCGTCGGATTGCCCAATGTCGGCAAATCGACCCTGTTCAACGCCCTCACCTCGACCCAGGCGGCCGAGGCCGCCAACTACCCCTTCTGCACCATCGAGCCCAATGTGGGGAAGGTCGCCGTGCCCGATCCGCGGCTGGAGCGACTGGCCGCCCTCGCCAAATCGGCCAAGATCATTCCCACCCAGCTCGCCTTCGTCGACATCGCAGGCCTGGTGCGCGGTGCCAGCAAGGGCGAAGGGCTGGGCAATCAGTTCCTGGCCAATATCCGCGAGGTCGACGCCATCGCCCATGTGCTGCGCTGCTTCGCCGGCGAGGTGACCCATGTGGAGGGCTCGGTCGATCCGCTCCGCGACGCCGAGACGGTGGAGACCGAGCTGATGCTGGCCGATCTCGACAGTTTGGAGCGCCGCCTCGATGCGACCGCAAAGAAGGCGAAGGGCGGCGACAAGGAGGCCAAGGCGCTGCTGGGGGTGATGGAGGCGGCTCTGGTCGAGCTGCGCGCCGGCCGACCCGCGCGCCGCGCCAAGATCGCGACGGAGGATCGCGAGGTGTTCCGCCAGCTCCAGCTCCTGACCGCCAAGCCCGTTCTCTATGTCTGCAATGTCGAGGAATCCGCCGCGGCCACCGGCAATGAGTGGTCGAAGAAGGTCGCCGAGCGCGCAGCGAAGGAGGGGGCCGCCATCGTCGTCATCTCGGCGGCCATCGAAGCCGAGGTCGCCCAGCTTGCCGGCGCGGAAGAGAAGCGCGAATATTTGGAGACCCTGGGTCTCGAAGAGCCCGGCCTCGACCGTGTCATCCATGCCGGCTACAAGCTCCTCGACCTCGTCACCTTCTTCACCGTGGGGCCGAAGGAGGCGCGGGCCTGGACCGTCCATCGCGGCGCCCGCGCCCCCGAGGCGGCCGGCGTCATCCATACGGATTTCGAGCGCGGCTTCATCCGCGGCGAGACCATCGCCTATGAGGATTTCATCGCCTGCGGCGGCGAGCAGGGCGCCAAGGAAGCCGGCAAGATGCGGGCCGAGGGCAAGGAA